>DATLIF010000017.1:0-6572 GCA_035539575.1 Fimbriiglobus sp.
TCCCCAGTGCCCGGTCCCGCAGTCGCTCGTAGACGAGCGACGGCGCCGGGGCGTCGGCCCGGCCGGCCAGTTCGGTCGGTGGCATCTCGGGCCGGCCCAGGCTGGCAGCGAGTTGCCGCCACGCGGCGGCGTGCCGGTTGCGGGCCTGGACAAGGATGCCGCGCGCCTGCAATGCGAAGGCATACGACTGGAGCGGCTCGTACGGCGCCTGATCGGGGCCTTTCACCAGCCCCTGTTGCGTCTTGTACAGGTCCTCGGTGAACCGCGCCAGGGCCGCGTTGACGGCCACCGACTCCCGCGCGACCAGCACCGCGAAGTAGTTCGCCCGCACCTGGTTCACCAGGTCGATCTGCGCCTTTCTCAGTGCGACTTGGGCGTTGTAATACTCCATCAGCGACGCGAGCCGGGCAAGCTGGAGTTTGCCGGCCGTCTTGATGACGAACGCGACGTACCCGCCCTGCTGGCCGCGGGTCTGGACGCCCTCGCCGGAGTTCATCTGGTCGGCCGAGTACCCGAGTTCCGGGTTCGGGTACAGGCCCGCCTGCGTGGCTCGGCCGCGGGCCGCCTCCACGTCGGCTGCCGCCTGCCGGATCGTCGGGTTAGTAGAAAGGGCGATCTGCTCCAGTTCGGCCAGGGTGAGCGGCTTACCCGTCTCCGATGGCTCCGACGGCAACTGGGTCGGTAACGTCGGAAGGGCCGGGAACTGGTCCTTGCCGTTCCGGGTCGCCTTCGCAAGGGGCGGGGTGTCCGATCCGGGTAATTCAGGAGGGATGTCCGGCGTCTTAATCGCCGCGTCTGACTTTGCGGCTGGTAGCCTGGGCGTGACAGCACCGGTCTGAACCACCTCCGACGACCGGACGTCCACCATCAGCGTGGGGATGTCTGCGATCGCGAAATCACGCGGGTCGGGCTCGGGGTGACGGCAGCCCGGGGCCAGGGTGACCAGGCCCAGTCCGAACCCCGCGACCAGCGACCGGACCCGGATGCGGACCATCACGACCCCCACGGAACGGAACGGACCTGCCGGTTGTATCGGTTCGTCGCGTTGCGATGCTTGAATCCGACGCGAACTTGGAGAATCAGCTCAAGGTGCCGTGAGACGCCACTGCTCATAAAATGCCCCGCGGACACGCCACGGTTTTTCCATGGAGTTCGCAGCACATGCCGCATTCGGTTACACGTCTGCTCGGTCTCGGTCTGACCCCCGGAAAGCTCCGCGGGTTGCAACGGATCAGCAACCCCAACGGCACGCTGACCATGGTCGCCACCGACCAGAACAGCTCAATGATCTCGATGATGAAGGAGGCGGCCAAGCGGGAGCCGACTTACGCCGAGGTGGCCGACGCCAAGGTGATGCTTTCGCGGGCGCTTTCGCCGTTCTGCTCCGGCCTGTTGGTTGACGGATACTACGGGTACTGGAGCACCGTTGCCGCCCACGCTGTTCCGAAGTCCACCGGGCTGCTAATCCGGGTTGAGAAGTCCGGGGCTGGCAAGAACGCGGCAAACGCCCCGCTCGGAGAGGTCGAGGCGGGCTGGGGCGTCGGCAAGATCAAGCGGTGCGGGGCCGACGCGGTCAAGTTGCTCGCCCAGTTCGAGCCGACCGAACCGGACTCGGCCGAGCACAACTTCGAGTTAACACGCAAGATCTACGAGGAGTGCGTCCGGCACGACATCCTGTTCCTGCTGGAGCCGATCCACTTTCCGTTCGGCAAGGAGAAGAAGTCCGACGAGTCCGTGCTGAAGCGCAAGGCCCAGACCGTGATCGACTCGGCGAAGGTGCTCAGCCGGTACTGCGACGTGTTCAAGGCGGAGTTCCCCGGAACGCCGGGGGTCGAGTCCGACGACAAGCTGATGGACAACCTGAAGCGTCTCAACGACGCCTGCGTCAAGCCGTGGGTGCTGCTGTCCGCCGGGGTGGACTACCCGCAGTACAAGAAGCAGGTCGAGATGGCGATGAAGGCCGGGGCCAGCGGCGTGCTGGGCGGCCGGGCGTTCTGGAAGGAGTACTTCACTTACGCCACCCCGGCCGAACGGCAAAAGTTCGCCGAGACGGAGTGTGTCAGCCGGGTGAAGGAGATCGACGGCATTGTCCGGCAGGGGACGCCTTGGTTCGCCAAGTATGGGCTGACCGAGGCCGACCTGCACGACATGCGTGCGGCCGAGGGCTGGCACGCCCGCTACGGCGGCGGCACCGCTTCGGCCGGCGGCGCTGGTCCGGTGGACAAGGACGCGGTGTATTGAAGTCTGTGGCGAGCCCCGAGCGTCAGCGAGGGGAGGGAGTGCTTCCCGCTCCCTCCCCTCGCTGACGCTCGGGGCTCGCCGTTACGCCCACGCCCACATCAGCCAGATCACTAGCCCGAACGCCACCCGGCAGGCGACCTGGATCGCCACCCATCGCGATGCCCAGCCCACCGTCGCGCCAATCTGCCGGAGCCCTTTCTTCAGCTCGTCCTCGACCATCCGGTCGGGGTTGACGTACCCCAGGGTGCCCAGACGGATCAGCGGTGTCTTCCAGCTCACGAGCCAGTGCTCGGCCAGGTCGAGGTACTTCTCGGTCTCGGACCGGTCGAACCGACCGACACAGACCAGGAAGTACACGTCCACCAGGACCATCGGGACGGCCGCGAGGAGGACCGTCGCCAGCCGCCACCAACTTTGCTCCACCTCCCAGACCGTCAACTCGGCCTGCGGCCAGATCACGCGAGAACAGACCATCTGAATGATGGTCAACCCCAGCGCCACCAGCAACGGGCGGATCACCTCGCGGGTGACGAGCACGCCGTGGTGCTGCCGGAGCCGGTCGAGCAGTTTCGGCCAGCGGCCACGAAGTGACACCAGCAACCGCAGCGCGTCCCAGTAGACGACATACCGCCGGGCGAAACTCAGGAGGAACATCGACGCCAGGTAGAAGTCGAAGACGCGGATCAGGTTGGCGGCTTCGAACCGAGTCATTGGTGGGCCTCGGCACCGGCAGAGGGGGCCTTGACTCCATCGGCCGAATTCCGCCCAGAATCGCCCCGATCTTCCCGACAGGACGCCGTTTCCGGTTCGTTACACCTTTCCGTCCGGCCCGGAAGATCTGGTGGGACCATGTGAATTGTAATTGACTCCCTTACCGATGCGGGTAGTCTAAAAGTCCCGTTCCATCCCGACGGCCTTCGCGGAGTGACGCCCCCACGTCCCCCGCGGCGCCTGGCATCCCGGCCTCCCCCGGCTGTGAGGATGCGCTGGAAATGACGCAAACCAACCCCGCCCCGGCTCCCGCCGAGGGTGCGACCGGTACGCCGGCCGAGTTCCCGAACGACCGCCGCAAGCGGAACATCCCTGTCGCCACTGACCGCCGCCGGGCTACCAACGCCGCGGAGAAGCGCCGCACCAGCGAGCGCCGCCGGCTCATCGACCCGACCACCTGCGAGCGCGACTACTCCGACGATGAGACGGACTTCATGAAGGCCATGGACCGGTACAAGCGGGAAAACCGCCGGCCGTTCCCCACCTGGAGCGAGGTGCTGGAGGTACTCCGGTCGCTGGGCTACCGCAAGGTGGCCGAGCCGACCGATCTTCCTGGCGCCAAGAAGCCGCAAGCCGCTGACGCCGCCAAGACGGCCTGACCCCGCGGCCCGGGTTGGTTACAATCGTCCTCCAGCACCTCGGCCGGACCGGGGCGCACCCGACCCCCTGGGCCGCGGCAAGGACGCCACGCATGCACCTGTTCATTAGCGCCGGCGAACCGAGCGGTGACCTGCACGGCGCGAACCTGATCCGGGCACTCGGCGACCGTCAGCCCGGTCTGCGCGTCACCGGGTTGGGCGGCGACCGCATGCGCGCCGCCGGGGCCGACCTCGTTTTCCCACTCGCCGACATGGCCGCCATGTGGGTTGGTCGGGTGGTGCGGAACCTGCCGACGTATTTCAAGGTCCTTCGCCAGTCCGACATCCGCATCCGCTCGGATCGCCCGGACGCGGTCGTGCTGATCGACTGCCCCGGGTTCAACTGGCACATCGCCAAGGCGGCCCACCGGGCCGGGGTGCCGGTCTACTACTTTGTCCCGCCGCAACTGTGGGCGTGGGCCGGGTGGCGGGTGTCGAAGATGCAGCGGTGGGTGCGGACGGTGATGACCGCCCTGCCGTTCGAGGACGGCTGGTATCGCGACCGCGGTGTCGAGACGCACTACATCGGCCACCCGTACTTCGACGAGATCGCCGAGCAAGTCGTCGATCGCGAGTTCGTCGCGGTGCAGCGGCGTGCCGGTGGTCCGGTGGTGGCGCTGCTGCCCGGGTCGCGGAACCAGGAGGTGACGGCCAACTTCCCGCTGATGTTGGCGGCCGCGGAGCGCGTGCGGTCGGCGGTGCCGGCGGCGCGGTTCCTGGTCGCGTCTTTCAAGGAGTCCCAGGCCCGCACCGCGCGGGACTTGCTCGCCGGGACCGGCCTGCCGGCCGAGGTCCACGTCGGCCGAACGCCCGAGATCATAGAATCAGCGGACGCCTGCATTGCGGTGTCCGGCTCGGTCGGTCTGGAACTGATGACACGGCTGAAACCGACCGTTGTCGTCTACAAGGTCGCTCCGTTCGCGCGGTGGGTCAGCCGGCAGTTCATTACGTGTCGTTACATCAGCTTGGTCAACCTGCTGGCCGACACAGAAGTCTTCCCCGAGTACCTGACCACACGGGAGAACCCCGACGAGGTGGCCGGACACGTCATTGGGTGGCTGACCCGACCGTCCGCCCGGGAAGCGGTCGTGACCACTTTGCGGCAGTTGTGCGACCGGGCAGCGGTTCCCGGCGCGTGTGAGCGGGCCGCTGACTTTCTACTGGACGATCTCAGTGCCCGCGGCCGCAAGCCGGTCTCGCGGGTCGCGTAGCCGCCCGCCGGACGTGCTGGCTAGGATGCCCGTAGCCCCCAACCCGCCTTCGGACCGAGTACATGTCCGACCAGCCGTCCCAAGCGGTGCAGGATTACTTGAAGGCGATCCACGGCCGCGGCGGGGCCGACCGGGTCGTCTCGCCCAACGACATCGCCACCGACCTGGGCGTCAAGGCGCCGTCCGTCACGGGAATGCTCAAGCGGCTCGGCGACGCCGGATGGATCGAGTACACCCCGGGAGCCGGCGCGAAGTTGACGTCTGCAGGCGTCACCGAGGCCCGCCGGGTGATCCGCCGGCACCGGCTGGTCGAACTGTTCCTGGCCCGGGTACTTGGCCTGGACTGGAGCGAGGTGGACGCAGAGGCGGAGGCCCTGGAACATGCCATCTCGCCGCGGTTGGAGCAGGCTATCGCTTCGCACCTTGGCGAACCCCTTGAAGACCCGCACGGTCACCCGATCCCGACGGCGTCCGGCGAACTCCATCAACGAGAGTTGCAGCGTCTCGCCGAGTTCCGTGCCGGCCAGTCTGTGCTCATCCGCGAAGCCCAGGACGACAACCCGGACCGCCTCCGCCGCTGGCGGGAACTCGGCCTGACCCCTGGCACCACCGTCCGCATCGTCGGGTACCAGCCGCTGGACGACCTGTTCGAGATCGAAGTTGGTGGGAAGCTGATCCGCCTGGGCAGCGAGGGCCTGGCCGGACTGCGGGGCGAACTGGCCGCCGGGCGCTAACAAGCCGCAGCCGGGCAGTTCAACCTCCGTCCGAAGGTTGTCGGATTTCCCGTCGCAACCGGCAAAACCCGTCATAACTACCGCCGACCGATTTGCCCGCGCACGGGCTGTGGGGTAGATACCGGTGTCCGCCCTTGACAGCGATCGCGGAGACCCGCCGATGTTTCAGATGGTGGCGTGCAACCTGGCCGTCCTGGCTATCGCAATGATCTTCTACGCCTGGCGGGACGGATATCTGTCCAACAGCCGTGGGCGGGCCGGGCTACAAGAGCGTGTCGCGTACATGCTCTGGGTGGCCGCGCACAAGGCCACCTGACCTGCGGCCTGGCTCCGATCCACACGGCCCGACCGGCTTCACCAACCGGTCGGGCCGCGTCGTTCTTCAGGGGCGATAGGCCCGGCCGGTTGACGGTCCCGCCACGCGGTCGGTACGATTCAAGGTGTGGGCCGCTTCGGCCCGGCCCCGAGGCGGCGAACACCTTCATGCTGACCAAGCGCATCATCCCGTGCCTGGACGTGGACCGGGGACGGGTGGTGAAGGGGACCAATTTTGTCGGCCTGCGGGACGCGGGCGACCCGGTCGAGGTCGCCCGCCGTTACCAGGATCAGGGCGCCGACGAACTCGTCTTCCTGGACATCTCCGCCAGCCACGAGGGTCGGGCGATCACCGAGGAGATGGTCCGTCGAGTCGCCGAGCAGATCTTCATGCCCTTCACCGTTGGCGGCGGCATCCGCACCCTGGACGACGCGACCCGACTCATCCAGGCCGGGGCCGAGAAAGTCAGCCTGAACTCCGCCGCCGTCAAGACGCCGCAACTGATCGCCGAAGTCTCCCGCAAGTTCGGCTCCTGTGCCACCGTCGTGAACATCGACCCCCGCCGCGTCCGCAAGGCCAGGAGTCAGGAGACAGGAGACAGGAGTCAGGAGTCAAAGGATGGTGTTCTGACTCCTGACTCCTGTCTCCTGTCTCCTGACTC
>DATLIF010000018.1:0-3468 GCA_035539575.1 Fimbriiglobus sp.
GAGCAGGCACTGCGGGCGGTCGCGATCGGTCGCAAGAACTACCTGTTCGCCGGGAGCGGCGCCGGTGGTCGGTCGGCCGCAGTCCTGTACACGGTGGTCGGCACCTGCCGGCGGCTCGGGCTCCACCCGTTCGCCTACCTGCGGGACGGCCTCATTCGGCTCCCGTCGCTGCCGCCCGTGCGCCTGGACGATCTCCTCCCGGACCGGTGGGCGGCGGATCGGGCGACCGTCGTGAGGGGAGCCACGCGCGGGAATGCGGCCGTGCCCGGGTCCGGTTCCTGGTAGGATGGCGGCCATGGCCGACGTCACCCGCATCCTGGCCGCCGCCGAACGGGGCGACCCGCGTGCGGGCGAGCAACTCCTCCCCCTCGTCTACGCCGAGCTGCGCAAGCTCGCCGCCGCCCGGCTGGCCGACGAGAAGCCGGGCCAGACCCTCCAGCCGACCGCCCTCGTTCACGACGCGTACCTCCGCCTCGTGGGTATCGAGAATCCGCCGCACTGGAACGGCCGCGGGCACTTCTTCGCCGCCGCCGCCGAGGCCATGCGCCGCATCCTCGTCGAGGCCGCCCGCCGCAAGCACCGCCTCCGCCGCGGGGGCGACCGGGGGCGGGTCGACCTGGACGGGCTGGACGTCGCCGCCCCCGAGCGGGGCGACGACTTGCTCGCCCTCGACGAAGCCCTCACCCTCCTGGCCGCCGCCGACCCGCAGGCGGCCGACCTCGTCAAGCTCCGCCACTTCGCCGGGCTGACGGTCCGGGAGGCGGCCGAAGCCCTCGGCGTCTCTCCGCGGACGGCCGACTCCCTCTGGGCCTACGCCAAGGCCTGGCTCCTTCAGCAGATCGAGGGGCAGCCACCCGGTTGAGCCCCGCGGACCAGACCCCACCCGAAAAACTTCCGACGCCGTTGCGTGACTCGGTCCCGGACGGCGCACTGCCTTACAGGAGGCCGGACGTGAGCGAGCGCGACATCTTCATCGGCGCACTCCAGACGGACGACCCGGCCGGGCGGCGGACATATCTGGAGGCCGCGTGCGGGGCGGACGACGCCCTCCGTCGGAGGGTGGACGCCTTACTGGAGGTGTACGGCCGGGCCGGCAGCTTCCTCGAAGAACCGGCCGGACCCCGGAGCGGAACCGCGGAGTATACCCCCTCCGAGGCGTCCACCCCCGCATCCGGAGTCGTGATCGCCGGTCGGTACAAGTTGCTCGAGGTGATCGGCGAGGGCGGTATGGGGACGGTGTGGCTGGCCGACCAGATCGAGCCGGTCCGCCGCAAGGTCGCCGTCAAGCTCATCAAGCCGGGGATGGACTCGCGGCAGGTGCTAGCCCGCTTCGAGGCCGAGCGGCAGGCGCTGGCGCTGATGGACCACCCCAACATCGCCAAGGTCCACGACGCGGGGGCGACCCCGGAGGGACGGCCGTACTTCGCGATGGAACTGGTCAAGGGGGTGCCCATCACCCGGTACTGCGACGACCACCACCTGACCCTGCGGCAACGGCTGGAACTGTTCGTCTCGGTCTGCCGGGCGGTCCAGCACGCCCACCAGAAGGCGGTCATCCACCGCGACCTCAAGCCGTCGAACGTCCGGGTCGCCCCGTACGACGGCCGCCCGGTGGTGAAGGTTATCGACTTCGGGGTGGCCAAGGCGGCCGGCCAGCCGCTGACCGAGAATACGATGTTCACCGGCCTCGGGGCGGTAGTGGGCACCCCGGAGTACATGAGCCCGGAGCAGGCCGAGTTGAACAACGCCGACGTGGACACCCGGTCCGACGTGTTCAGCCTGGGGGTAC
This sequence comes from Fimbriiglobus sp., assembly GCA_035539575.1. Classification (GTDB taxonomy): domain Bacteria; phylum Planctomycetota; class Planctomycetia; order Gemmatales; family Gemmataceae; genus DASSAT01. The sequence goes on from DATLIF010000018.1 coordinate 1,790, forward strand.
TGCTGTACGAGCTGCTGACCGGGAGCACCCCGCTGACCCAAAAGCGGCTCAAGGAGGCGGCACTGCTGGAGGTGCTACGGCTGGTCCGGGAGGAGGAGCCGCCCCGCCCGAGCATCCGGCTGTCGACGGCCGAGGGACTGCCGTCGATCGCGGCCTGTCGGGGGCTGGAGCCGCGGAAGCTCAGCGGCGTGGTACGCGGTGAGCTGGACTGGATCGTGATGCGGGCTCTGGAGAAGGACCGCGATCGCCGGTACGAGACGGCCAACGGCTTCGCGGCGGACGTGCAACGCTATTTGTCCGACGAGCCGGTGCAGGCGTGTCCGCCGTCGGCCGTCTATCGCTTCCGCAAGTTCGCCCGGCGGAACAAGGGCCCGCTGGCGGCGGGGGGCCTGGTATTGCTCACGCTTGTCGCGGGCATCATCGGGACCACCTGGTCTCTAATAGTGGCCCGGGCCCATTACCACCACTCCCAGCAGGAGCAACGGAAGGCACAGGCGTCCGCAGCGGAGGCGACAACCGTCCTCGAGTTCTTCGAGAATCGCGTCCTGTCGGCGGCACGACCGAAAGGTCAGGCGCACGGACTCGGGCGCGAGGTCAGCATCCGGGCAGCGGTGGATGCTGCGGAGCCCGGGATCGCTTCAACCTTTGCCGGGCAACCGCTGGCCGAGGCGTCGATCCGTCGCGTGCTGGGCCTGACCTACTGGTACGCCGGAGACTACGCCAAGGCGATCGGCCAACACGAGCGGGCACTGGACTTGCGCCAGACCCACCTGGGCGCCGACCACCCGGCCACGCTGGGGTCCATGAAAAACCTCGGCCAGGCGTATCAATCGGCCGGCCGGCTGAGCGACGCCCTGAGGCTGAACCAAGAGGCGCTGAGGCTGCACAAGGTGGTGCTCGGTCCCGACCACCGCGAAACCCTGTGGACGATGAACCGCCTGGCCGAGACGCTCATGGCCCTCGGCCGCCCGGCCGACGCCCTTCCCCTCTACGAGGAGGAGTTGACGATCGCCAAGGCCACGCTCGGGCCCGCCCACGCGGACACGCTGATCTACATGGACAAGTTGGCCGGCGCCTATCGGGGCCTCGGTCGGCTGGACGACGCCGTGCGGCTTCTTGAAGAAACGCAAGAGCTCTACCAGGCCAAGTTCGCGCCCGACCACCCCGACAGACTCGCGACGGTCGGCAACGTCGCCCTACTGTACAGCGAGGTCGGCAGGTGGGCCGAGGCGATTCCGCTCCTGCGACAATCGCTTGAACTCAAGAGGACTGTTCACGGTGGGGGCCATCCGGAGACATCGATCGCCCTCCATAACCTGGGCTGCGCGTACCGCGACGCGGGGCAGGCGGCCGAGGCCTTGCCGCACTTGGAAGAGGCGCTGAGGCTGCATGCGGCCAAGCCGGGCCCTGACCACCACAACACGTTGATTATGGCGTCCAACCTGGCCTGGCTCTACCGCGACACCGGCCAGCTCGAAGAAGCATTGGCGCTGTTCCAGGACACCCTTCGGAGACAGCAGGTCGGGTTGGCCGCCGACCACCCGTCCAGGCTGATGGTCATGAACCACACGGGCACCTGCCTGGTCACGATGAAGCGGTACGGCGAGGCCGGCGCACTGCTGCGGGAGTGTTTGGGGCTGCGCACCCGGGCCGACCCGACGGCGTGGTGGGTGAGCCAC
>DATLIF010000019.1:0-1967 GCA_035539575.1 Fimbriiglobus sp.
GGCGTCGTCGGCTGGGATCGTGTCGCTGGTCGGGCTGCACCTCGCCGGCAAGCTGCCGGTCATCCTCAACTGGACGACCGGCCCCGCGAACATGGGCCACGCGGTCCGGCTGACCGGTGTGCGGCGGGTGATCACGTCGAAGAAGTTCATCGACCGCACGCACATCACCGTCCCCGGCGCCGAGTTCCTGTTCCTGGAGGACGTGCGCAACACGGTCGGCCGGTTCGAGGTGTTCCTCCGCTTTCTGGCGGTGAAGCTCCTCCCAAGGTGGGTGGCCCGGCGTGCGCTGTCGAGGCTCCACAGGGATCCGCACCGGCCGGCGGTCGTCCTGTTCACCAGTGGCTCGGAGAAGGCCCCGAAGGCGGTGCCGCTGACGCACGCCAACGTGATCGCCGACATGCGGGCGGCGCTGCCGCTGTTGAAGATCGACCGGACCGCGACGGTACTGGCGTTCCTGCCGTTCTTCCACAGCTTCGGGCACACCGTCACCGGGCTGTTCCCGCTCTTCGGCGGGGTGAAGGTGGTCTACCACCCGGACCCGACCGACGCGGCCGGGCTGGTCCGCAAGGTGGCGACGTACAAGCCGACCGCGGTGGCCTCCACGCCGACGTTCCTGGGCCACATGCTGGAACGGGCGCGGCCGGGAGACCTGGCCTCGCTGACGCTGATCGTGGTCGGGGCCGAGAAGTGCCCGCCAGCGATCTTCCAGAAGGCCGCCGAGTTGGCCCCGAACGCGGTCGTGGTGGAGGGGTACGGCATCACCGAGTGCTCGCCGATCGTGTCGGTCAACCCGATGGACGCGCCGAAGCCCGGCACGATCGGCAGGCCGGTGGTCGGCCTGGAGACGGCGGTCCTCGACGTGGAGACCGGCGAGCGGGTGCTGCCCGGCGAGATGGGGATGCTGCACGTCTCCGGGCCGACGATCTTCCCCGGCTACCTGGGGCACGACGGGCCGCAGCCGTTCAAGGAGTTCGACGGAAAGCACTGGTACGTCACCGGCGATCTGGTGGCGCTGGACACTGACGGCTACCTGGTGTTCCACGGCCGGCTCAAGCGGTTCCTGAAGGCGGCCGGCGAGATGATCTCGCTGCCCGCGCTGGAGGAGCCGTTCGCGAAGCTGTACCCGGCGACGGACGCCGGCCCGCGGGTGGCGGTCGAGGGGGTGGAGTTGCCCGACGGCCGGCGGCGGATCGTGCTGTTCACCACCGAGGACGTGCCGCTGAAGGAGGCCAACGCGATCCTCCAGCGCGAGGGGCACCGCGGCATCATGCGGCTGGACGAGGTGCGGAAGGTCGAGCGCATCCCGGTACTCGGGACCGGCAAGACCGACTACAAGGTGCTGCGGGGGCAGATCGAGGCGATCGGCAAGGCAGGGACCACCGCCGCGTAAGGGAGCCGCCATGTTCACGCATCGGCCGACTCGCGCCGGGTTGGTCCGCGCCGCGGCGGGGTTGTTGCCGCTGGCGGCGTGCGTCGCCGTCGGGGTCGTGATCGGGGTCGGGGGGTACACGTTCTCCTACGGCGAAGGCCTCTCGTACATGAGCAACGACCCGAAGACGTGCGTCAACTGCCACGTCATGCGCGACCACTACGACAGTTGGCAGAAGGCCAGCCACCACGCCCACGCCACCTGCAACGGCTGCCACACCCCGCACGACTTCGTCGGCAAGTGGTTCGTCAAGGGCGAGAACGGGTTCTGGCACTCGTACGGGTTCACCTTCCAGAACTACCACGAGCCGATCATGATCCGGGAGCGGAACAGCCGGGTGCTGGAGAACAACTGCATCGACTGCCACAAGGAACTGGTCGAGCCGGTGATCGGCGTCCACCCGGACCCGCCGGGCGGGTGGAACTGCATCCATTGCCACACGACGGTCGGCCACGGGGCGCGGCGGTAGTGTCGTTGCCGGTGCCCGGTGGAGCCGCCGACGCCAGTCGGCGGGTGGTGCGGCCCGACACCCGCCGAC
>DATLIF010000020.1:0-2699 GCA_035539575.1 Fimbriiglobus sp.
GGACAGCCTTAGGAGTGTATAGGGGGCCCGGCGGCCGCAGCAAGCGAGAATCCCGACACGGGTTCGGGTGCTAAGGCGGCGTGGTCGGCATTAATGGAACCGGCCGCCGGTCGGGGGAGGTCGGGTCGATCGCCACGTAAACCACCTCCGCGTCGGTCACTGGGATCTCCTCTGGGCCTCGCTCCGCGATCACGTCCACATGCATTGTAATCGACGTCCGGCCCCAGCGGATCGGGGTCGTCCGAAACCGGACCACGTCCCCGACCAGTACGGGTTTCTTGAACTCCACCCGGTTGATCGCCACCGTCACCAGCACCGCGGCGCTGTTGCCGCTCCTCAACTGGACTTCCCGGCGGGCGGCGATCGCCCCGGCCATGTCGATGTAGCTCAGGATCACCCCGCCGAAGATGGTGCCGTGCGGGTTGGTGTCCCGCGGCATCATCACGACCTGGATCGCGGTGTACGGTTCGGCCATCGCGGCTCCGGGGTGGGATCAGCCGTCGCAGGCCATCCTATGCACGACCGGGGCCGGGAGTGGCGCACGCCCGGAGTTTTCCTGACGCGGTTCCGTGTGGCCCGGCCGTCGGGCGGCGACTATCGTGAACCGGAGGCGGGTGTCAACCCCGGATCGGACGGCATAACCCCCGCAACTTGCGCATCCCGCCCCGGTTCTCTTCCGGAAAGGATCTCCCATGACCCGCCTCGTCGCTGCCGTCGGGCTGTCGGCACTGCTCCTGGCCACGGCCGTGACCGCGGCGCCGGCCGACACGCCCCCCGCCGGCCGGTGGAAGTTCCGCCTCGACGAGCAGGGCGGGACCGTGACCTTCCTGTTCGCCTTCACGCAGTCCGACGGCAAGTGGGTCGGCGACTTCCTCTCCGCCAGCGCCAAGCTCAAGCAGGAGCCGAAGTTCACCACGGTCCAGGTCAACGGCGACAACCTGAAGTTCACCCTTGCGTTCGGCGACCAGGAGTTCCTGTCGTTCGACGGGGTGGTGGCCAAGGACGGCAAGAAGATGACCGGGTCCGTGTCGCAGTTCGGCGGCCCGCTGCGGGTCACGGAGTTGCTCCCGTCGCAGCTCAAGAAGCTGGACGACCCGATCGAACTGGCCCGCGAGGACCTGGCCCAGTTGGAAGCCGGACCGGAGTTGTTCGCCGCCGGCTACACCGTTCTGGGCCAGGCGGCCGCGAAGAAGCTTCCGGCCGAGGAGGTTCGCGGTGTCGCGGACCGGCTGGTCAAGGCATCGGCCGGGTACGGCCCGCGCTGGGAGCGGACGGTCGCACTCAAGCTGGCGACCACCCTCGCCGGCCAGGAGGGGCACGCGGTCGTCGCACTGGACCAGGCGCGGCGGGCCGAGCGCATGCTGGGCGACGACAGCCCGGCCCCGCTCCAGATGGAAATCTTCGGCACGCTCGCCCGGGTCGCCGAGAAGGCCGGCAAGCCCGACGAGGCCAAGAAGTACGCCGCGATGGTCCAGAAACTGGAGACCCGCGACTACGCCGAGTTCGCCAAGACGGCACTGAGCTTCACGCCGGAGCCGTTCAAGGCGCGCAAGGCCAAGAGTGACCGGGCGGTGCTAGTTGAAGTCTTCACCGGCTCCGAATGTGCCCCGTGCGCCGCGGTGGACCTGGCTGCCCAGGGGCTGCTCCGGGCGTTCCAGCCGTCCGACGTGGTCGTGCTGGAGTATCACCTGCCCGTTTCCGGCCCGGACCCGTTGATGAGCCAGGACGGGCTGGAACGGTTCGAGACCTACGGCCTGCGGGCGGCCCCGTCGGTCCGCGTCAACGGCAAGCCCGGCCCGCCGGTCCCCGGCCCGGCTGCGGAGGCCCAGGAGAAGTACAAGGAACTGCGTAAGCTCGTCGAGGAGCAACTGGAGACGCCCGCCCCGGTGAAGCTGACACTGACCGCGACTCCCGGCGAAAAGGGGATCACCGCCAAGGCGACGGTGAACGACCTGGCAACGCCCGGCGAGCGGACGGTGCTTCGGTTCGTGCTGGTGGAGCCGCGGGTGCGGTTCGCCGGTCAAAGTGGAGTCCGTTACCACGCCAACGTGGTCCGGGCGGTCCCCGGGGGAGTGAAGGGGTTCCCGCTGACCAAGAAGTCGCACGAGCAGACGGTGACGATCGACAAGGCCGAGGTCCGATCGAAGCTGGACAAGTTCCTCGACGACTTCGTGAAGACAGAGGGGGAGTTTCCGAAGCCAGACCGGCCGCTGGCGCTGGAGAACCTGAAGCTGGTGGCCCTGGTCCAGAACGACGCGACCGGCGAGGTACTCCAGGCGGTCCAGGTGGACATCAAGTAGGTGGGTCAAGCGAGTCGTCGAGCGCCGACCCACCGAAGCGCTTGACATCCGCTTTTCTGAACGTATGGACACTACGAGAAGGCGGGTCCGCATGGACGCTCGGACGGGGATCAGATTGCCACATTGCCGCAACCCGAAGTGGCAATGTGGCAATCTGATCCCAGCCGGTTGAGGTGGTGGCTAAACCAGAGGGGTCAAGGATGCCACATTGCCACTTCGGGATGTGGCAGTCTTGGCACCCTTGCCCGAATGGTGGGTCGGCGCTCGAAGACTCGCTTGACCCACCCTACGAAGCATGCTAATCGTCGGCCCATCCGGGGGTCGCAGTCTCGTTGGGGGGAGCCCGTCCGATGCGGACGTGGGTGCGGTGGGGACTTGGGGTGGTGGTGGCCGCGGTGC
>DATLIF010000021.1:0-3769 GCA_035539575.1 Fimbriiglobus sp.
GACACCTACAACGATCACCGGATGGCGATGAGCCTGGCGCTGGTCGGGCTGCGAGTGCCGGGTGTGGTTGTCAACGACCCCGGTTGCGTTGCAAAGACGTCCCCGGGGTTCTGGCAGGATCTCGATCGGCTGCGGCAAGGCGAGCGGGGGGCGTAAGCCCCCCGAGTGTGTTCGGCCTCGGGGGGCTTACGCCCCCCGCTCGCCTTGTCGAGACCGTCGCCTACTCCGCCGGCGGGGCCGGCTTCTTCTCGGCCTTCGGCTTGGGCGGGGCCTTCTTCTTGGGCTCCTTGGCCTCTTCGGCCTTCGGGGCGGCCGGGGCCTGACCTTGCGTCAGGGACGCCTCGGTCCAGAACGGGCTAAGCCGCTTGATCTTGTACAGGATCTTCTCCCGGTCGGCCCCGGTCGCGGACTGAAGCTTGGCCTTCAGTTTCCGCATCTTCTCCTTGCGCATGTACCGCCGGTCCAGCTCGATCCGCCGCTCGACCATATCCCGCCTCCCGCTGAGTCCGTAGTCTGATAGACGATGAGTCAAGAGTATCGCCTCTCCCCCACCCCGACAAGCCGCACCGGTCAGATCCTCCTCCTCGTCTGGGCGGCGATGACCGTCGCGGCTCTCGGGTTCGTGCTGGGGTTCGGGCACAACGTGCCGTGGGGCGACGAGTGGGAGTTTGTCCCCGTGCTCACCGGGCACGAGCCGGCCGGCCCGTGGCTGTGGGCGCAGCACAACGAGCACCGGCTCCCGCTGCCGCGGGCGGTCTACCTCGGGCTGTTCCGGCTGACCGGCGACTTCCGGTCCGGGATGGTGATGCAGGTCATGCTCCTCTCCTCACTGGCGCTCGGGCTCCTGCGCCAGCTCGCGGCGGCCCGCGGCCGGCCGTCGTGGGCGGATGTGTTCGTCCCGGTCGGGCTCCTGAACTGGGGGCATGTCGAGAACTTCCTGATGGGGTATCAGCTCTGCTTCGCACTGGTGTGTGTTCTCGCGTGCGGCATCGCCGTGGCGTCGCGGTCGGAGCGGATCTACCGGGCCGGTCTGCTGGTCGGGGGCCAAATGCTGCTGCTGGCAGCGTGCGGCGGGTCCGGGCTGGCGTTCGTGCCGCCGGTCGCCGTGTGGCTGCTGGCCCGGTCGCGTCGGGTCGGTCGCAACCAGTGGAAGAAGGGCGTGGACCTGATCGTCCTCACCGTGGTGGTGGTCGGGTACGCGGTGGCGTACTTCGTCGGTTACGAACGGCCGCCGCACCACCCGCCGGCCCGGCTGGAGAACGCCGGCCTGGCGACGATGATAACCGGGCAGTTCCTGAGCATGGGCTTCGGGATCGCCGCTGTGTACGTGTGGCCAGCCGTGGCGGCGGGGATCGTCGGGCTAACGGTCTGGGCCGCGTCCCGGCTGACGCGGACGCGCTTCTGGGGCGTGTTGGCGGTGCTGGCGGGGGCGTTGCTGCTCGCGGTGGCAATCGGGGTCGGGCGGTCGGGGTTCGGCGACACCGAGATGGGACTATGGTCGCGGTACGGCTTGCTGGCGTGGCCGGTGCTGTTCACTGCGTACCTGGCATTCCTGAACGCAACGGACCGCTTCGGCCGATGGGTACAGCCGGTGCTGGCGGCTGTCACGGTCGGTTTCCTGCCGTTCAATCTCGCGGTCGGCTGGGGTTGGGCGAGTAGCCACGACCGGAGGATGTCGGAGTTCACGCGAGACGTGCAGGCCGGGGTGCCGACCGCAGAACTGATCGAGAAGCATCTTGCCGGAACGGGGCAGGAGGAGCGGGCGGTCCGGGGCATCCCGATGTTGCGGGATGCGGGCATCGGACCGTTCGGGGCGCGGCCGTGATGGACTGGCTGCGGCGTCTGATTCGCCGGCCCGCGGACCCGGTCGCCGCGGCGGAGTCGTTCGATCGGGATCGCGATGTGCTCTACGCCGAGTTCCTGACGGTGGCGCGGGCGACCGGCATGCCGCGGGAGTTGACGTGGGAGTCCGTCGAGGCGAACGGCGCCCCGCTGATGGTCGTTGACCGGGCGGGGCAACTGGTCGCACTGGCGCCGGTGGTGGTGACGTTCGAGCCAGTGCCGGGGTCGGAGATGGAGGAGGTGCCGCAGGCGCGGGAGCCGCGACCGGTGACGGCGCTGTTCACGTTCGAGCGCGGGGCGTGGCGGACGGTGGGGCGCGCTGTGTTCAACCTGTCGCCGGCGCAGGTGGTGGAGCGAAGCGGCGGAACATTCGTCCCGGTCAGTCCACGTCCCACATCGCGATAGTCCCCTTCTCGCCGGCCGCGGCGAGCCGAAGGCCGTCGGGGGAGTACGCCAGAGCGTACACCTTGCCGGTGGGCCACTGGTAGCACGCCCGCTCGGCACCACTTTCCGGGTCCCAGAGGCGGACGGTGCCGTCCCAGCTCCCGGTAGCGAGCGTCCGGCCGTCGGGGCTGTACGCGACGCCGGAGACGGTCGCCTTGTGGCCCCTGAAGGCGAGTCGCTCCTGCTTGCGGGTGAGGTCGAAGACCTTGACGCCGTACTCGGACGCGGCGGCGAGCCAGTCGCCGTCGGGGTGGAACGCCAGGCTCGGGCAGTTGTGCATGAGGTGGAAGCGCGTCTGATCGGGGCTGGTGATGTCCCACACGGTCAGCCGTGACCCGGACTGGCTGCCGCCCCACTCGGACCACGCCACGCGCTGTGACGACGGGTGAACTGCGACAGCCCGAACGCCGTGGGAGGACGGGAAGCGGGGCTCGCGGACACTGGACTTCTTGAGATCCCAGAGGAGCAGTGAGCCGGGTTCTGGCTTGATCCGCTGACCGATCCCGACGACGAGCAGGGTATCGGAAAGGAATCGAACAGTGCTCACACTCTCGAACCTGGGCAGCGGTTCGTCTACGGATCGTTCGAACCCCTCGGCGTCGGGGTGAAGGATTAACCACCGGCTTGCCGACTGGCCGATCGCAACCGACCCGACCGAGGGGTGGAACTCCAGCGAATTGATTGACTTCGGCGGCGACCGGTCGCCGATCAGTTGTCGCCGCTCCAGGCTCTCGTCCCAGAGCCAAACGGCGCCGTCCTTCGTCCCGCTCGCCAGGTATCTGCCGTCCGGGGAGAACGCCAGGGCATACACCGTGGACGTATGGCCTTCCAACAGCAGCATATTGTAACCTATTTCCCGTTCGGGTATCCTCGGCATCCCAGGGACGTTCTGACCCGGAGGATGCCGCCCATGAAGGCCCCGAAGCCACCGGCCCCGGTCGCGTACAGCTACATCCGCTTCTCAAGCCCTGAGCAGGCCAAGGGTGATTCTATCCGTCGGCAGGAGGCCCTGCGCGACGAGTGGTGCCGGCGGAACGGGGTGCAGCTCGACACGTCACTGAGGCTGCGCGACGAGGGGGTCTCGGCGTTCCGCGGCCACCACCGGGAGCGGCCCGACAAGCACGCCCTGGCCGAGTTCCTGGAGCTGGTCCGCCGCGGCAAGGTGGCCCGCGGGTCGTACCTGGTGATCGAGTCGCTTGACCGGCTCTCCCGCGAGGAGGTAGACGAAGGGCTTGAGCTGCTGCTCGGCCTGACCCGGGCCGGCATCCGAGTCGTCCAGCTCCAGCCGACGGAGATCGTTTACCAGAAGCCGGTGGATCCCATGAAGCTGGTGATGGGGATCATGGAGCTGAGCCGTGGCAATTCCGAGTCGGCCATGAAGTCGCAGCGGGTCAGCGAGGCGTGGGCCAGGAAGCGGGAGGCGGCGGCCGAGGGGCGGCCGCTGACCCGGAATGTCCCCGCGTGGATGGCCGTCCGGGACGGC
>DATLIF010000022.1:0-12355 GCA_035539575.1 Fimbriiglobus sp.
CCGGTTCACTTCGCGGGCACCGCGGGCACTTCAGCCGACGTGGTGAAATCGACGCTCAGCGTCTGGCCCGGCGTGCCCGTCACGGACCGCGACTCGGCCCGCTCCAGGCCGCCCGCCTTCCAGCGCGCGACGACCTCGTACCGGTACGTCCCACCGGCCTCCAGCGGCGGCGACTGGAACAGCCGGTCCGTCCCCGCCTGGGTCACTTGCGTTTTCTCGACCCACACGTCTAAAAGTCGTTCCCGAGGACCATCCCGTCGTCGCGCATGATGGCGTGCTTGAGCGTGTCTCGGGAGATCTTCGGGTTCAGTACCCGCACCGACCCGTCGAACATCCCGACCAGGACGTTCGGGAATGGCTTCGACAGGTCCGGCGGCCCCTTCTCCGCGTCGAACTCGAAGTCGTCCGGCTTCGTCCAGACCACCGGCTCGCCTGCCGCAGCGGTCATGATCGTGTTCGACGTGCCGTCGGGGAATGACCCGGGGAACTTGTGTCCCTTGAGCCAATCGAACCCGGCGTTCTTGCCGACGAACACCTTGTAATAGGTCTTCCCCGGCTCGTACGGCATTCGCGGGTCCGCGTAGGTCTTCGGCATCATCGGGATCAGCTTCTTGTTGTGTTCGCTGTCCCACGGCTCGTCGAGCTTGAACTGCTTGTACAGGTTGTCCTGCTCGATGTACGGCAGGATCATCACCCGCCAGCTCAACAACTTCTTGCCCTTCCGGTCCACGATCGCGGCTGGCGGCAGGGCACCGTAGGCGTCATGGTAGTTGTGCATCGCCAGCGCGATCTGCTTCATGTTGTTCATGCTCTGGGTGCGGGACGCTGCCTCGCGGACCTTCTGTACTGCCGGCAGCCCCAGCCCGGCGGAGACCGCCGCCAGACCGACGTAGCCGGTCGCCCACGGCGGCAGCGCGACCTCCGCCGCCAGCGCGACGCCGTCCCGCTTGACCGGCAGGTCGGCCAGGATCTCGTCGAGGGTGGCGATGCCGCCGAGGGCCGCCACCGCCCCGAGCGCCTCCGGCAACTCGTCGAGCGGCCGCGGCGACTTGGCGTCCTTCTTGTAAAGCGCGTCCTCCGCCTGCCGGCGCGGCTGCACGAGAGCGACGCGACCCATATCCGCGGCCTTCTTCAGCGCCTTTTCGGCTGCCTGGGCGTCCTCGGCGTTGGCGTAGACCAGCCGGGCGCGGACGGTCGCCGCCGTGCCCAGTTCGACAGAGACGGTGGCGTGGTCGGTCTTCAGCAGCGGCTGAATCTCTGGCGGAATGTTGTCGGAGAACTGCGGCGGGATCGGCAGCGCCTTGACGTTCACCGCGGCGAAGACGGCCTTGTTCTGGGCCGCTTCTTTCAGCGCCACGGCGAGCCCGCCGTCGGCCTTCGCGGGTCGGCCCAGGAACGCGGGGATGGTTTTCACGTCTCCGAACACGAGAGTCCGGTCGTTCGGGAAGTGGACCGCCACGCCGCTCCTGTCGTCAGCGAAGAACTCGCGGCCGCCGGCTTTTTGCGGCTTCACGTCCGGCAGGTACGCCGACCGAACCCGGGCGCTATCGAAGGGGGCCGAGAACGACAGGATCGCCAGGACGGACGGGTCGCTGCGGTCCCCCTGCGGCGGCAAGGCGACGGCGGTGATGCGGTCGATGGTGGACGGCGGTGGGACGAACTGCGAGTCCAGGGCGGCCAGTGCCTGCGGGCCGGCCTTCTCGATGATCCGGCGATACTCCTTGAGGGCGTCGTGCTTCCACACGTCGGCCAGCCGGACGTGGACGAAGCCCAGGGCATCGGCCGGGACCATTGCCAGGTCGGCCGGCAGGTCGCCGTCGGACTTCGGCTGGGCAACGGCTTGCCGCGGGTCCGGGGCGGTCAACGCGAGCGCGACGGCCAGCCCGGCAAGCACTGCGGCCGCGACGGGTCGGAGGAAGATTCGCATGGCGTCTCCTGTGATCGGGGATGCGGAAGGAGCCTGCCGCAGGCGACAGGCTCCAGGGTAACACGGGAATCGGGCGGATGTCCGGTACTCGTTACCGGCCGGGGTCACGGCAGGTTGACGACCTCCCCGCCGGCCTTGGTGATCGCCGCCCGGAGGAGGTCCGGGTCGATCGTCTTCGCGAGGAACCGAACCGACCCGTCGGCGAACGCGACGTTGCACCCGTCCTCCTCCATGTGCAACAGCGTCCGCGGGTCCGCCTTCGGGTCGAACGGGATGTCGTCTGGCTTGGTCCACGGCACACCCTTGGCCGCGGTCGCCACGATCAGCGTGTTCGAGGTGCCGTCGGTAATGGACTGGAGCTTGCACGTCTGGAGCGGGTCGAAGGCGGCCCCGTTGCCGACGAACGCTTGATAGTGGGTCAACTTCTCCCCGTCCTTGGCCACTCCCGGCAGGGCGAACACCCGGGGCATCGGGTACTTTTCGAGCAGCTTCTTGTTGTGTTCACTGTCCCACGGCTCGTCGAGCTTGAACTCCTTGTAGAGTTCACTCTGCTCGACGAACGGCAGGATCATGACCCGCCAGGAGAGCATCGGCTTGCCGCGCTTGTCTACCAGCGCCGCCGGCGGAAATCCCTGGTAGGTGTCGTGGTAGTTGTGCAAGGCCAGGGCGATTTGCTTGAGGTTGTTCTGACTCTGGGCCCGGGACGCGGCGGCCCGGGGGCCGGTCTTCCCACCGAACACCGCCTGGAGGAATGAGTCGATCGGCAGGTCGGTCTTCACCGTCGCGGATGCCACCGCGTCGAGGCCGTCCACCGCGATCTTGACCGTCTTGAGGGCCTCGGCGACCTCCCGGGCCAGCGGCAGCAGGGCCTTCTCGTCCTCCTTCTGGGACTTCTCCAGTTGCTTCAGGCCGACCCCGAGCGCGGTCTGCACCAGGAACAGCCCGGCGGCCAGGGACTTTTCCGCCTCCGCGGTCCGGGCCCGCTCCTGGCTGCGGAACCGAACGTCGAGCTTGATCGTCTCGCCGTCCAGCTTGCCGGTTGCGGTCAGGGCGTCCGACTTGAACAGCGGCTGGAACGGGCGAACCTCGGCCGGCACGTCCTCGCCGCGGATCTCGTCGGGCAGGGCGCCGAAGTTGATCCCGAGGGTCACGGTGGCGCCGTCGGCGGCCGCCTTGAGGGCCGGGGCGAGCGGACCGTCGGTTGTGGCCAGGGACTCCTTGAGGTACTTCCGCATCCCCTTCCCGACCATGACCGACGCCGTGGGGCTGGTCAGGTCGAACGTGAATGACGCCTCGCCCTCCCTGTTCTCCCGGCCTCTGTCGCGGGCTGGGATCAGGTCGTACACCCCTGGCTCGGTCTCCGTCAGCTTGTCGTCCTTGGACATTTGCTTTTTCAGGCCGTCGAGGACCCTGGCCCGGTCGTAGGGCTTCAGGAAGGTGGTGTGGATAACCACTGCCTCCTGGTCGCCCGGTTGCTTGAGCTGCGGAAAGAACAGCGTGACGGTCTTGATCATGTCCGGGGAGATGCCGGACTCGGCCTTGATCCTGGCGAGCGTCTTCTCCAGTTCCAGCGCCTTCGCTGACCGGAGCGTCTCGCCGATCTTGCTCGACCAGACGGCCGCAAAATCGACGTGGGCGAACAGGGCAGCGTCGGCCGGCACCCGCTTGAGGCCCGGCGGCGGCGCGGGCGGTTCGGCGGCGGCCGGCCGCGGGGCCGGGACGACGAGGAGGGCGGCGATCGCGGCGGCCGCGGCGGCGGTTGCCGCGGCCCGGACGGCGAACCTGGTCATGGCGGAATACCTCGGATGACGGGAACGGACGTGCCCGCATTCTCCCCGGCCGGCCGGGGCGCGGCAACCGGGTGCGGCTTACCTGGATGACGCCGCCCGACGCGGGGGATTTCACCCCGGGCCGCGCCGGGTTACAGTGGCGGCAGCGCCCGCCGACGAGAGACTCGATCATGGCCGCGACCGAAGCCCTGCCCGCCGAGGAAACCGACACCCGCACGGAGCGGCAGCCGCCCTACGCGGTAGTCCTACACAACGACGACGTGAACACGATGGACTTCGTGATCGCGGTACTACGGCTGGTGTTCGGGTACACGGTCGAGAAGTGCTTCGAGCTGATGATTGAGGCGCACGAGAAGGGCCGCAGCGTCGTCTGGGTCGGGCCGCTGGAGGTGGCCGAGTTGAAGGCCGACCAGATCAAGAGCTGCGGCCCAGACCCCACCCGCCGGGACGCCGGCGCGCACCCGCTGGGCGTAACGGTCGAGCCGGTGGCTTGATACTGCCACGTCAGCCCTTCTTCTCGCCCTCCGGCGGCGCCTTCCGGAAGAGCAGATGCGGACGGCCCTCGTCCTTTGGATCGGTCTGGAGCTGAAAACTGCTCTTGTCGTCCGACTTCCAGACGAGCTTCATCGTCCTCGGCATGAAGTCCTCGTCCCGAAGATTGACCGCCTTCCCGTCAAGGCTGTGTTCGGTCCGCGTCATCTGGAGGAACCGACCGGGTAGAAGCGAGAACTTGTAGTGATCGACGTGTTCGATCGTCGGCAGGTTGTTGACGGTCGCCCGCGTGACCCAGACCAGCGTCCCGTCCTGCCGGATGTCGAGCGTAGACTCACGAACGTTCGCCCCTCGACCGATCTCGGCTCGCGAGGCCCACTTGCCGTACAAGGCCGCAGGGTCCGCCGGATCGGTCGGGTCCGCCGCGAACCACTGGTCCCGAAGTACGGCATCCGGGTGAGGCGGGGGCGGCGGCTCGGTCCGTTCGTACCCGGCCAGGGTCGAGTAGTACACCCAGACGAGATACCCCACCGCGGCCAGCGGCATTACGACGGCCAGCACTACGGCCAGCACTACGGCCAGTTTCTTGGTCCGCATCTGCCTTTCCCCCCGGAGTCCACGGGCGTCTCCAGGGTATTCGCCCGCGGCCGGTTGGCATCGACGGGTACTTTCCGCCCCTCCTATAATGCCCCATCTCCACTTCCAAACCACAACCTCCGGGGGCCGGCCATGCACGAGCGCATCGCCTACCAGGGCATCACCTTCGACGACGTGCTGCTGGAGCCGGGTTACAGCGAAGTCGTCCCCAAGGAAGTGGACGTCCGCACCCAGCTCACCCGCAACGTTCGGATCAACATCCCGATCCTCTCCTCGCCGATGGACACCGTCACCGAGAGCGAGCTGGCCATCGCGCTGGCCCAGGAGGGCGGCATCGGGATCATTCACAAGAACCTCTCAGTGGCCGTCCAGACCCGCGAGGTGGACAAGGTCAAGCGGAGCGAAAATGGCATCATCGTGGACCCGATCACCCTGTCGCCGGACGAGACGGTCGGGGTCGCCCGGCAGGTCATGCAGCAGAACCACATCAGCGGCGTGCCGATCACCGTCGGCCCGGAGAAGAAGCTCCGCGGCATCCTCACCCGCCGAGACTTGAAGTTCCTCGCCGACAATAACCAGAAGATCGCCGAGGTGATGACCAAGGACGGATTGGTCACCGCCCCGGAGCACACCACCCTGGACGACGCCGAGCGGCTCCTCACCCGGAATAAGGTGGAGAAACTTCTCCTGGTGGACGATGAATACCGACTGAAAGGGTTAATCACGATCAAGGACATTGATAAGACGCAGAACTTCCCGAATGCGTGTAAAGACGCTCGCGGGAGGCTGCGGGTCGGAGCGGCGGTCGGGGTCCACGACTACGAGCGGGCAGATTCGTTGATCCGGGCCGGGGTGGACGTACTGGTGGTGGACTCCGCCCACGGCCACAGCAAGAACGTGATCGAGACGTTGCGGGAGCTGCGCAAGCGCTACCCGATCGACCTGATCGCGGGGAACGTGGCGACGGCGGAAGGGGCGCAAGCCCTGGCCGACGCCGGGGCCGACGCGGTCAAGGTCGGGATCGGGCCGGGCAGCATCTGCACCACCAGAATCGTCTCGGGGGTCGGGGTTCCGCAGTTGTCGGCCATCGCGGCGGTGGCGAAGGGCCTGGCCGGGACCGGCGTCCCGCTGATCGCCGACGGCGGCGTGCGGTACTCGGGCGACATCACCAAGGCGCTGGCGGCCGGGGCGTACGCGGCAATGATCGGCGGACTGTTCGCCGGGCTGGCCGAGAGCCCCGGGCAGACGATCCTGTACCGCGGGCGGTCGTTCAAGGTGTACCGCGGCATGGGGTCGTTAGGGGCCATGGTGGCCGGGTCGGCCGACCGCTACCAGCAGGGGGACGGCAAGGGCGCCCCCACCAGGGGCGGCAAGTTGGTCCCAGAGGGAGTCGAGGGGCGGGTCCCGTACAAGGGGGCACTGGCCCCGTTCGTCTTCCAACTGGTCGGCGGCCTGCGGGCCGGGATGGGATACGTGGGGGCACGGACCCTGGAGGAGTTGCGGGCGAAGGCCCGGTTCATCCAGGTGTCGGGCGCCTCGGTTCAGGAGAGCCACCCGCATGACATCGCTATCACGCAGGAAGCACCGAACTACTCCGTCGCGGACCACTCCGCGGCGGACGGGGATTAGCCTGGCAGTACTGGTCGCCGCGGCGGCCGGGGCGGCGGCCCAGCCGCCACTGGCGATCCCGCCGGTCCCGGCTCCACCAACCGCACAGCCGGCCGTTCGCAACACACCCCAGCCGAAACCGGCCCCGACCGACGCTCGACCGCCGGCCCCGGCGTCCGTCCCGAGCCGGGTCGTCCTCCTCCAGAAGCTACCCGACACAGCCCAGCCTCAAGGCAAGACGGAGCAGGCCACCAAGCCGGCCGAGAAACCGGCCGTCACGCAACCCGGCGGCCGGACCCGTTACGAAATGGCCCGGCTGGAAAGCGACGAGGCGTTGAACCGCCGTCTGTCTCAGCAACTCTACGAGGAGGCGCTGAAGCGGTGGGATGATCAGGAGAAACTCCGCGAGCCGGGACTTCCGCCGGCTCCGAAGCCGCAGCCGGAGTCCTTCCACGTGCCACCGGTCAGGCTGCTGGTCCCGGAAGGCACCCCGTACGTGATCAAGCCGATCCGGGAAGCATATCCGGCCATGCAGTCGATCATGGAGCCTGACTACGTCGTCCACCGGCGGCTGTATTTCGAGGAGAAGAACAGCGAGCGGTACGGCTGGGACATCGGCATCACGCAACCGATCGTCTCCGCTCTGTACTTCTACAAGGACGTGGTGTTCTGGCCGGCCAAGCTGGCGTCCCACCCGTTCGAGCGGTACGACACCAGCGCCGGCAAGTGCCTGCCGGGCAGCCCGGTGCCGTACTACCTGTACCCGCCGGAGGTGGACCTGTTTGGCGCCACCGTCGGGGCCGCGACGATCGTCGGGGCCGCCGCGCTCCTGCCGTAAAGGCGAACCCCGAGCGTCAGCGAGGGGGTGGAGCGCGCAGGCTCCTGTGCGCTCCACCCCCTCGCTGACGCTCGGGGTTCGCTTGTTAGAATTAGGGCGTGACTCCCTCCTCGCCGCCGTGGCTTGAGCCGCGCACCGCTTACATTCATGTCCCGTTCTGCGGGCACCATTGCGGCTATTGCGACTTCGCCGTCACCGCCGGCCAGGACCACCTGATCGAGTTATACCTCGACGCGCTGGGGGTCGAGTTGCGTACGCTCGGCGTACCGCGGCCGGTCGAGAGCCTGTTCATCGGCGGCGGGACGCCGACATACCTGAGCGCGAGCCAACTCGGGCAACTGCTGGAGGTCGTGACGCGGTGGCTGCCGCCGTCCGCAGGGTTCGAATTCTCGATCGAGTCCACGCCCGAAAGTCTTGACGAAGAGAAGGCGCGTACCCTCGCCTCCTTCGGCGTCAACCGCGTCAGCATTGGGGTCCAGTCGTTCCAGGCGAAGTTCCTCACCGCCCTCGACCGGCGGCACGGCGTCGAGCACATCCCTAGTGCCGTGGAGGCCGTCCGCCGGCACGTCCCGGGGCTGTCGTTTGACCTCATCTTCGCCGCGCCGGGTCAGACCCTCGCCGACTGGGACGCGGACCTGACGGCCGCACTCGCGTACGCGCCGGACCACCTGTCCACGTACGGCCTGACCTACGAGAAGGGAACGCCGCTCTGGAAGGAGCGCGAGCGCGGCCGGGTCATCGCCGTGCCGGAAGACAATGAACTGGCGATGTACCTGCACGCCATCGACCGGCTCACCGCGGCGGGGTTCGAACATTACGAGATATCGAACTTCGCCCGGCCCGGAATGCGGTCGGTCCACAACCAGCGGTACTGGGCCAACGAGGCGTATTACGGCTTCGGAGTCGGGGCCGCCCGGTACGTCGGCGGGGTGCGCGAGTTGAACGTGCGGGACACGCGGCTCTACGTCCGCAAGGTGCTGGCCGGGGAGTCGCCGACCTTCCAGTCGGAGCGGCTGGATCAGCGCGACCGGGCGTTCGAGACGGTCGGCACCCAACTCCGCCGGATCGACGGGATTGAGCGAGCGAGCTTTCGGCAGCAAACGGGGCACGTCCTGGACGAACTTCTGGGGGAGCGGTTGACGGGGCTGGTGGCGGAAGGGCTTTTGAGTGACGACGGGGCGTCAGTGAAGTTGACGCGGCGTGGCAAGTGTGTGGCCGACGGGATCATCGAGGAGTTGATGAAGGCGAGCTGAGGTCCGCCCTCGCCCAGTCGGGACGAGGGCGGACCGTCGCGGATCACGCCTTGACGAGCACTACCCCCTCGCCGTTGCGGAGCGTGACCTGGGTCACGATCGGCCCGACGGTGCCGTCACCGTTGAGCACCTTGTAGTTGCCGCCGAGTTGATGCGTAGTCGCCGTCGCGTCGCCGGCGGTCCCGGTGCCGCGGCCCAGCGTGTACGACCGGGGCTTGTACAGCATCAGCGCGTTCGAGTACTCCCGGGCGAACACCCTGTACTCCAGGGCGGTGTTCTCCGGGTCCTGGCCGGTGGCCCAGGTCGTCATGGCCCCGACCGGCGTTCCCACGTCGTAGGTCGCGGAGGGGATCCACGTCTGCGACCACGGGGCCGACGGCGAGTAGCCGCCGAAGAACATCAGCATGGTGCGGTCCGGGTCGGCCAGCAGGTAGTAGTACGCCAGCGCGCCGGACCGGACCCGCTCGCTGGTCGTCGGGAACGACCCCGGGTGCGTGTCGAGGATGACGTACGGCGACGGGCTGTCCGCGTTGAGCCGGCGGTTGACCAGGTTGGCCACGTCGGAGAGACCGGACCATGTCGCCTCGGTGGGGCGCAAAACGAACTCCTCGAACACACCGGTGGAAGCCCGGGCCACCGGGTCGGCGTCAGCCAGCCCGCCGGACGTGTTGGTGAACACCGTCCGCGGGGCCACCGCCCCCCAGACCGCGGCCACCATGTTCGCCGTCTCGTCCCCGTAGTTGGCCGTCGGCTCGATCACCGGGGTTCCGGTGAACGGCAGCCGGCCGTTGGAGTTGTCCAGGAACAGCCCGTCGGCCAGCGGGTACTGCCCCAGCAGGGCGACGTGGTAGTCCGCCGCCCAGCGTCGCACCGCCGACGAACCGGGGTGCGTGACGAACCTCATCTGCCCGTAGTACGGGTAGAACAGCCGCGACTCGTAGACGAACCGCGCGTCCTTGCCGGCCGCGCGGCCGGTGTACTCGGAGTCGGACAGATAGCCGTCGCCGTCCGCGTCGGCCGCGTAGTCGAACGCGGGGATGGTCCCCTGCGTCTTCCCGGCCGCGCCGACGTAGTCCCGGCCGAAGATGTACTTCGCGTCCGGGGCCAGCGACGCGGTGCCAGCCTCCGTCCGCACCCGGACGAAGAACAGCCGGGCCGACGTGCTGCCCACCTTCGCCGCCACCCAGTCCTGCGGCGGGTCGAACGTGACCCGCCCGTTCTGCGTCAGGGCGTTCGTCCCGTCCTCCAGAAGCGTGAGTGGTTTCCACTGCGTGGGGAAGCCGTTCTCGTCCACCGCGGAGACGTACTCGTACACCCCACGCCAGCCGGCCGCGGCGGGACGGTTGAGGGTGTAGTTGAGTTCGCGGAACCGGTCGGGGTAGCCAATCGAGACGGCGTTCCCCGCCGACCCGAACGCGACACCGAACGTCCGGCCGCCGCGGGCCGCAGAGGTCAGGTCGGTCAGCCCGGTGTAGCTCGTGGCGGACCCGCGCCAGACCCCCCACAGGTAGTTGACCGGCATCGACGACGGGCTGCTGCCGGTGAACGCGGTCGCCCGACTGACGTGGTAGAACGCCAGTTCTCGATTTGCCCCGACGCGGTCGGCGTAGTTCAGCCAGTTCGTCAGCAAGCCCTGGTACAGGTTGGACAGGTTGCTGTAAATGAGCTGCTGCGTGGCCGACGACGCCGTCTCGATCGTCTGGAGGAACGATGCGTTCGGGATGACCAGGTCCACGGCGTTCGCCAGTTGCGCCTTCTCGAACGTCCCCATCGGGTTGCCGGCGTAGGCCAGTTGCGCGATGCGGATGTGCGACAGCTTGCGGGCGAACTGCGGCCGGTCCGGCGGCGGGGTCGGGTTCGGGTTGTCCGTGGTGAACGCGAATGTCGCCGTGCCGACGTTGCCGGCCTCGTCGATGGCCCGGACGACCAACTCGTGCGCCCCGTTAGCCAGAAGCGTGGTGTCCAGGGTCCACTCGGCCGGCGCGGTCGGGTAGGCGGCGAGCAACTGGCCGTTGAGCCGGAACTCGACTCGCCGGGCGGACCCGCGCGGGTCGGCGTCGGCACGGAAGATCACGTCGCCCTTGAAGACCGTCCCCGGTTGCGAGGCGGTGACGGTCACGACCGGCCCCGCGGCCACGTCCGACGGCACGACGTCCAGGTTGTCGAACCCGATCGGCCCGGCGGCCAGCCGGCCGCGGCCGAAGCCGACGTACCCGCCGTCGGGGATGGCGGCGTCGGTGGCCTCCAGCGCCGGCTGCGGGATGTCCGACCACGCCCCGTCCGGGGTGAGCCACTGCCCGGTGTCGGCGCGGAACACTACCGCCTGGAGCGAGTCACCGCGGGCGGTCAGCGTCAGCCGCACCCACTTCGCGCTGAAGTACGCGTTGGTGGTCACGGCCCCGAGACTTGTGAACGAGCCGTTGACCTCCTTGCCCAGCCGGACGGTCATCCCGCGGGTGACGGTCAGGCCGTAGTACGTAGGGGTACTGGTGTCGAGGTTTGCCCCGCGGACGAACATCGTCCCGGGGATGAGGCTGTCGGCGAAGAAGGACGCCGACGCCTGCACGTCGGCCGGCGCTGCTTTCTCCATCCACGCGCGGGCGGCGGTGACGGAGGTTCCGTTGGCCACCAGGCCGTTGGGCGCACTGGTCGCGCGGGTGTCGGAGACGGCGAACCCGGTGGTGCCATCGTTGGTCCAGCCGTCCCACTTCGGCGGCAAGGCGCCGGCGGGGAGGCTGTCGAACGACTCGTGGACCTCCTCGAACGGCGGTGAGGTGACGGTAAAGTCGTCGAGGAAGACCATCCCCTGCCCGCCGGGGTCGCGGCCGACGCCGGTCAGGCCGGTGGCCGGGTTCCAGCTCACCTGACCGGCCACGGCGTTGGTCGGGTCGGTCTGCCAGCGGCCGAAGACGTTGAGGTACTGGCCGGTATCGGTACGCTGCACCCGAACGGTCGCCTCGTTGCCCAGTGGCTGAAGGGTGACGGACAACCACGGACCGTAGACCGGAGACTTGGTGGTGACCGTCGAGGTGCGGACGGCGCCGTTGGTCACCTGCAGGAGCTGGACGTACCGTCCGCCGGGCCCGATCACCGCGGCCAGGTAACTGGCGCTCGCGGTACCGAGATCCTGGCCGCGCGCGATCACCTCGACCGGCGCCGGGCCGTCGGACTTCACCCGGGCTGTGACGCCGGCGTCGCCGGGTTGCGGTGCGCTGACCCAGAACCGCGACCGACTGTCGAGCGCCCCGGTCGCAGCGAGGGAGTTCGTTCCGGTGCTGGCAGTGATGCGGCTGGTTATGTAGTAATCGTTTCCACCGGCACTCCACGACTGCCAGCCATCGGGGAGTGCGGGGGGCGTTACCTTTTCGAACGACTCGTAGAGGAGGGTGGAGGGGTTCTCACGGGCTTCGAGGGATTCCATTCCCGGGCGAAAACAGTTCGCGCTCGGGTTCATGCGGCCGGGTGCTCCTACCGGGGTGCGAATCGGACCGGCCGTTCGAGAAGGGCGAGCGTCCCGCGGCCGGGGGCCTGCGACGAAGTCGCGCAAGCCGGTCCAGGGCAGCCGTCTGGGTCGTGGGGCGAAGCGCGGCGTCCGGACCGGATCGCTGTAATGTCGGACCCGAACCGGGCCGGGGCGAGGGAAATGAGACGGCCCGGAGATGATCCTACCCGTCCACTGCCCTCACCAGTCACAGGATTCCGGTAACTCGCCGGACGCGCGAGACCGGTCCCGTAAGACTTTGCCGATTGCGCGGAGTGTGACGTTCCCAAACTCTGAGAGCATGGCCGTCTCGGTTGCACGTGTGTGGCGGCATGGGTTAACCGGCAACTGCGCCGGTTCCAACGGGAG
>DATLIF010000023.1:0-7094 GCA_035539575.1 Fimbriiglobus sp.
GCCGTACCCGCCGCCGCCACTGCTGCGGCCGCCGCCACCACCGCCGTAGCCGCCGCCGCCACTGCTGCGGCCGCCGCCACCACCGCCGTAGCCGCCACCGCCGCCACCACCGCGGTCCTCGCGGGGCTTGGCCTCGTTGACGGTCAGGGTGCGGCCGTCGAGCTGCTGCCCGTTGAGGGCCGCGATCGCCTGGTCCCCGCCGTCGCTCATCTCGACGAACGCGAACCCCCGGGGCCGCCCCGTCTCGCGGTCCGTGATGAGCTGCACCTTGGTCACTGTGCCGTACTGGGAGAACGCCTCCCGCAACGCGTCCTCGGTGGTCGAGAAGGCCATGTTTCCGACGTACAAGTTTTTCGCCACGGTCGTGGATCCTCGGCGGCCCGGTCGGGCCGGGGTTGGCCCCTGTGGGGCTGGTGTCGTCCGCGGGCGGAGTACCCCCCCGCCCGGGCACTATAGTACCCACCTTCCGGACCGGACACCGCGCTCTTTCGGGGAGGGAGGCCGACACTCGTGCCGCCTGCCGGGTCTGTACGAACTGGTGGCGATTCCGACGATTCGGCACGCTCAGCACGCGTCTCCGGCCGATAATGCGTGTGGCTCATCCGACACACCACCAGCATTCCCGGAGGACGATCTTGACAACGACCGAGAACAGCACCGACGCGCAGCGGGAGGAGACCCGGCGGGCGGCCTTCCTGGCCCTGGTCACCGCCCAGGACGAGGGCAACACCGTCAAGACGTCCCGGGAACTGATCGCCCGCCGGTTCGGACTCCGGGAGGAGCACGTCCGGGCCATCGAGCGAGAGGGCATGACCCACCAGTGGCCGCCGCTCGGGGCGGACGCCGGGTGAACCGCTTGCGGGCGTGACTTGCGGATGGTATAGGGCACCCGGAAGGCGGGTGGCCCGCCAGGCGCTGGTACAGCAGTTGCTAGTAGTTTCGACAGTTACCGGCTTCCGACACCTCCGACCCACTCGGCGGGCCGACGCCGGTACATTCCGCCCCCATTAGGAAGCTCATGACCGACCGAAGCAAGACGTGTGTCCCGAGCTGCAGCAAGAATAGCCGCACCACTGCCGATACGCTCTTCCAGAAGCCATTGTCCGATTGGTTCGCCGAGTGGAAGGCCAAGAATGCCCTCACCCCAGCCCCGAATCGCACACCTCAGCAGCAATCGCCTACCACTCGCACTTCCTCATGACCGCACTCGGGTAGAGAGCTTGACCAGGCGCGAAATCCGGGGACCACGCCCGATGACCGGTGGGGCGGGCACGATGCCCAGGGACCAGTTCGTGGCCCGCTGGAACTTGTCCGCCTCGTTGTCCGAGGCAGTGGAGAAGGTGCGGTCGGTCGTCTGGCTGTTCTGCCCGGGTGAGCGGTCATGGCGAGGGCAGTGACCTGCCGGAACGAAGGCGCGGCGAGAAGCGGTTCCCGGGCCTGTCCGAGAGTCGCTGCGAGAAAATCTGAGGGGTGACCGCCACAGGCGCCCACCGGTGGCCGTGGGACCGATGGTGTGCGGTCGGGTAGCGGGCGCACCCTATAATGGGATCTATTCGGCCAACAGGTCAACGAGCTGCTTCAGGTGGCGGATGCCCCCGACCTCCCGGGCCAGATCCTTCACCCGGAGTACCACCTCGACCGGGTTGCCGGCGCCGGACTGCCGGGACGACGCGGCCACCCGCTCCCGCTTCGCCTTCCGCTTGGCCTGCCTCAGCTTGCTCCGGACGTAGTAGACCATGGTCGGGGAGACCTTCACCCCCCGCTCGCCCAGGCGGGCAATGACGGTCTTCGAGTCGGCCTCCGGGGCCTCCACGAACAGGTCGCGGATGGCCTGCGACTTGTTGACCGGCTTTCCATTCCCCGCCGATTCCTTCTTCGCCATGGTACGCTCCACTCCAAGGTGTGAGGCGATTCGACTCCAAGGTCTTAGAGATACGGACTAAGGTGCCGGTTGTCAAACCGCAGCCTTGGACCGTCCCACAATGATGCCCGACAATCTTGGACTCGTCTGGTCTAAGACTCAGTTGTCGGTGGGCCGGACGGGAGGTGCGCCGACGCCGGATGGTGTCGGAACGGTTCAACCCGGTCACTCATTCTCTCAGGGGGAGAAGGCATCACCACCCAGCTTGTGGGCGTACCAATCAGGTAGCCAGGCCAGGGCCCACTGTCTGATACCAATGAACACCCCTTATACTCCCCTGCCGGAGTTCTCAACGATTATTGGTCAGGACAGCGATTCCTTCCACCAAGTCCTGAAATGATGCTCTCGGGTCATCAATCCCACGCGAGTGGGCTCAGTTACCGTCAACGCCGTGCCCCGCGGGGGTTCGCGTCGAGCGAGTGGCTCGCGTGCCTGAGAAAAAGCCCGAACAGAGCGCCCGTGAAGAGGGTGGCCGACAGCAGGCCGCCCATCCACAGCCACCGCTGGCCGCCGTCGTAGCTGAACGGGACGACGATGGTGGCCGTCGCGAGCGCCAGGCAGACGCAGGCGAACATACCGACAAGCAGAACCTTCCAGACCGGCATGATAACCTCCTGACGGGACTTCCGACGTGAACGGCGCGAGCCCGCCACGTACCTCGATATTCTAAAATATTTCTAAATTTCAATCCAATCCATTCCAGCTACTTGGGCACAGCGACCGCATTTGGTGGGCAGCATCTCGACCGACATGCTGAGCCGACAAACGGCTGTATCACGGCGCGGCTGTTCTACTGGAGCAACCGCCTCGCCCGAATGGTCCTGGTAAGTACCCACTGCTAAGATGACGGCATCACTTCCGCATACGGTGGGAGTTATCGATTCACTCATTTCCGTTGGCACCGACGACCTAACTCATTTGGTCCGGACGTGAGGTGGTTCCGCGTTGCCTGGACGTGTCGTGTACGGTCATTTTTCGGCACACCGAATGCTGTCACAAGGGCCAGCTTTCATCGCTCCGACAGAGGTGTTAAGGCACTCTGTCCCGTACCCGCAAGGACACCCATGACTGCCCGCCCTGAGCCCAGTGCGACCGCTCATCGTCAAGCCGCACGCCCCGCCGACAAGCTCTTCCAGAAGTCTCTGACCGCCTGGTTCGCCGAGTGGAAGGCCCAGAAGGCCGTCGCAAGCACCCGGCCTGTCATCTCGGCCCCCGTTGGGGCCGCCACGCCCGGTTCGAGGAGGACGGACTGAGCAGGAGAATCCCTTCCCTGAACATCGTCTCGCCTCTCGGCGACTACTTGGCCGGGAACGTCTCAACGGACCCGTTCAGAGAAGTTCACTCCCGCACCTCCCCGATCTGAAACCCAACACCGGCGTGCCATTCAATCGCTGAAAAAACCCATCGCAGGGTCCGGCCCCACACCGTGGCATGTGGCGGCCGGCCCGTCCGTTCGGGCGAAGGGTGGCCAGAGGCATCACAATGTGGGCCATCGTAACGCTTCCTCGCCTCGTTCGGCCCCACGACACCCGCCGGTCGACTGACCCGTGAATCTAGATACCTCCCGCCATAGGCGGAAGTGATGTTCGCGAACGCGATCGGTTGCGGATAACGGGAAGCGTTCACGACGACTGATACGCAGGCCCGGCAAGTCTGCGGGCCATGCCCTGCGGGGCCTCGGTCGCGAGCGACAACCAGCGACTCACTTCCGCTTCTGGAACTCGGCCGCCTGGGCGGCGAGTTGGGCGTTGTGCTCCTCGGTCATCTTCGTGCGCTGGAGGTTGTGCTCCTCGGTCATCTTCTTGAGCTGTTGGTTGTGCACGGCCGTCATATCCATCAATTGGGCGTTATGCCGGTCGGTCATCACGAAGATCGTGACGATCAGGATGACCAGCGGAACGAGGACGAAGAGGAGTGTCCAGAGCGGAGGCCGACGAGCCTGATCGGGCTGGGTCAAGGTGGCGCTTTCCATCGCATCCCTCCAGTGCTCGAGGCAAGGTCATGTTATCTGGCCCGTCCACCGAGGACCGGACTGGGAGTGGGTGCGGGCATGGGACCAGACGAACGTGTCGAGCGGTACGCACCAGGTCCGGACCCGCCGCCAGGAGAGGCCCCCTCAACCCCGGCCGGCGTTCACGCCCCGCGGGCCGACTCCCGAGACATGGTGAAGGTTCTCGGTTGGTTGTCTGGAGACAGCCACGCGGGGCAGAACGCCCTCCGGCCTTGGGCGGGACCGGAAGACAATGGCGCGGCGGTGGGCTAGTACGCCGAGGGCGATCACCCCATCTGCTCCGTCAAGATAACTTAGTGGGGCGACCGGGTCGGTCGGGAAGATCCCGCCGCCTGTGACAGGACTTTCCCGGATGCGGCACAAGCCCCCCGGACCTAACCGGACCTCACTTCCGCCTTGGGCGGGAGGTATCTAGCCGCGTCCCTCGACGTGCCGGGCGAAGCGGTCCAGAATGGCCTGCCAGCCGGCGCGCTGCTGCTCAGGGGTGTGCGTCTCCTCCGCGTCGAAGGTCTCCCTGACGGTGACGCCGTCACCCGTCGGGATGAACTGCACGGTCAAGGTGCGATCGCCGAAGTTGCACTCGATCAACTCGTGCGGAACGACCTTCGTGTAAGTCCCGGCGAAGTCGAACCCCATGCTCCCGTCCCTGGCCTCCATCCGCGACGAGAACTGGCCGCCGACGCGCAGATCGACCGCGGCGGCGGTCGTGTGCCAGTCATCGGACGCGGCATTCCATTGCTTGATGTCGTCGGGTGTCGTCCACGCCCGCCAGACCTCCTCGATCGGCACGGCGACGGTGGTCTCAACCGTGATCTTCATGTAGTCCCTCTTTTCCTCAAGTGGCGAACGACCAACTCACCCGTCGCGGCAGCCGGGGGGCAACGACTCAATTCGAGATACTCCGCCGCGGTCGGATGCAGCGGAGGGTACTGAGTCACTGACTCAGGAACAAGACGAGCTACCCGGGCCGGACGGCCACGACGCGGAAGCCGATGTGGTCGTACCGCCGTTCCGGCCCGTTCGGACCTCGTCAGCCGACCACCACCCGGGGCTTGCGGTCGGCCGGGAAGTCGGCGGCTTCGATCAACTCGTACACCATCCACGGCACGTTCCCCATCCCGAACAGGACGAAGTTCAGGTTCGCCGTCAGCGGGTGCTCGGCCGACCACCCGAAGTGGACCTCCGGCACCGCCCCGTAGCGGGCCACCTCCAGCGCCGCCGCCGCGACCACGTGCGGCACCGACACGCACCGGGTCACGTGCGCCACCACCCGCCCGTCCTCGCGCGTCACCCGCAGGAGGGGGAGTTGGTAGAAGTCACTCGGGTCGCCCACCTCGACCTGGAGGAACACGATCGCCATCTCCGGCGGCAGCCGGTGGACCTTGCGGATCTCCTCCTCCTTCGCCGCAAGCGCGTGCCCGCCGGGCCGCATCGGCACGATCAGCGGGTAGTCCCGGATGATGACGTCCTGCCACAGGTGCCGGGACGGTTCGTCGGCAAACTCGAACCCGCGAAACCGCAATTCCGTGGTTCGGAAGAACCGGGTCACGATGGACGCCAGCAGCGTCAGGCCGACGAACCACGCCGCCATCTTCAGCCCACCCGGTTGCGATCGGACCACCACCGCGAGACTGCCGGCGAAGACGACGAGGCACAGCACCCACCAGGGAGCCACCCGCAGGGGCACCGGCCGCCCGGCCCGCCGCTTCCACACGTCGAGGACGGCGGCCAGGCTGGCGAAGGAGAACACGCTGAGCACCCCGGTCAGGTACGCCCCGCGCTGCGCTTCCAGGTCAGCGTCGTAGGCATAGGTGACGCCCAGCTTGACCAGGACGAACAGGTACGCCATCACGCCCCACCGCTGGGACCACTTCCACTCCATCCCGAGGCGGTAAAGGTACGGCGGGATCAGGTGCCGCATGCCGACCACCACGGTGACGCCGGCCAGCGTCAGGGCCGCCACCGTCGCCAGGTCGTAGGCGGCCCCGAACCACCGACCGAACAGCGGGCAGACCGCGGCCGGGTCCACCCCCGGGGCGAGCGGCTGGCCGTGGGCCAGGTACGCCAGCGCCCGGTTCTCGGCGCGGCCGCGGGTGGTCAGCGCATCGGCCGGGATCAGCACCGTCGCCACCAGCGTGGACACAAGCAGCAGCGCCGACATTACCACCCCGGCGGAGACGAGCATCAGCCGGGTGTTGCGGACCCGACCACGGGGGGAGTCAGGGGTATCGGCCCGGCCGCCCTTCACCAGGGGCATCGAGGTCAGCGCCATCTCGTAGCCGCTCAGCCCCAGGGCGAGCTTCGGGAACAGGACGACGCACGCCAGCGCCAGAGGCAGCCAGCCGTCGAGGGGACGCGGCCCGTCCCCCGGCTTCCACGCGCCGGACTCGACCGCGGCCCGCCAGGCGTCGATCAACTCCGGGTGCCGGGCCAGGTAGGCCGCCCCGCTGCCGATCACCACCACCGTCAGGCCGACGTAGGCGAGCAGCACCGCGGCGGCGATGCGGATCAGTCCGCGGGTCACGCCGCGTCGGAACGCCCACGCCACAACCGACCCGACGACCAGCACGATCAGGGTGACGACCACGTGCCGGTCGCCGAGCCGACGGGCCGGCCCTGCGGCCTCGGGGGGGAGTTCGCCAGCGAGCTTGCCGCACCCGTCGCAGGCCGCCCCCAGCGCCTGCTGCCACGGGGCGAACGGGCTGTGGGTCAGGTGTTCGGCCGCGTCGGCCGCCGAGAACGTCCGGGTGAAGACCAGGTCCGTGGCTGCGAACCCGAGTAGGGTCAGCACGACGAGCTTGCCCTTCCACCCCGGGATGAGGCGCTCCAGCAGGCCCGTGGACCCCGACCCGTGCGGCGACCGCCCGGCCAGGTAGCAGTACAGCGGCACCGCGCAGAACAGGGTGACGGCGACCAACCCCAGGGTGACGAGCGGTGCGAGCGGGCCGGCCGCGGCGAACGCGACCGACGGCTGGTAGGCGAGGCTGGAGAAGTAGTCGAGGCCGACGACACACAGGACCCACGGCCACGCGGTCCGGAACCGGACCCGGCGGTCAGGGAGGACGGGCGGACTACTCGGAGGTTCCGGGTCGGCGGCCGGAGGCTCGGGCGAGGGCACGTGTCAGCTCCTCACGGGTGAGTGCGGGAGAGGTGTGCTGGAAG
>DATLIF010000024.1:0-3108 GCA_035539575.1 Fimbriiglobus sp.
CCAGTTCACGCACCATCCGGTCCGAGACGTACGGCTCGGTGAACGCGAGCTGCCGCAGGGTCCGCAGCGACTCCGACGCCAGCAGCGCCCGGAACCCGGCGTCGCCGATCGCGTTCCCGGACACGTCGAGCGACACCAGCCGCGTCAGGTGCGGCGACCGGGCCAGCGCCTCCAGCCCGGCGTCGGTCAGCCCGTTCGTGTCCAGCCGCAGCGCCCGCAACCCCGCGGCGGCGGGCTGATCGGCGAGTCGGGCGACCCCGGCATCACCCAGCCGGTTCTGCCCGAGGTTCAGTTCGCGCACCCCCGCCGTCGTCAATACGCCGCCGGCCGCCGGCCCCAGTTCGTTCTCGCTCAGGTCGAGCACTTCGAGCCGCGCCAGGAACCGCGACGCGGCCACCCGCTCGGCCCCCGGGTCGCCGACCCGGTTGCGGCCCAGCCGCAGTTCGGTCAGCCCGACCAGGTGCGGCGAGTCGGCCACCGACCGGGCCAGCGGCTCGCCGAGGTGCTGGGCGTAGACCGTCAACCCGGTTAGACGCGCCAGCAAGGGAGACGTCAGCACCGCGTCGAGGTGCCCACCGAGGTCCAGCAGGTGCAGCCGACGGAACGGCCACACCGCGAACAGCGCCGGACCGCGGGCCAGGAACTGCCGTGCGGTGACCTTCACCTCGTCCACGAACCCGCGGCGGAAGACCGGCCCGGTCGCCAGCCCGCGAAACGGCGCCGCCCACTGCTCGCCGTACCGGCCTACCAGGTCGCGCTCGATCCGCAGCAAGCCCGGCCGGCGACGGTCCGTCGCCGGCATCCGGGCCAACGCCACCTGGACCCGGATAAACTCCCCTCGCGGGTCGTCCTGTTCGTCGAGCCAGTCCGCGTAAATCAGCCGCGGTCCGTCGTCGTCCGGGACCTCGCGAATGCGCGCCAGAAACCCTTCCGCTTCTTCGCCCATGACGCCCTCCAGGCGCCGAAAGTTAGCACGTCCTGGGAGCAGTTCTGAATTCGGTATTGTGAACTATAAAAATCGCTTGGACAAATCAGCTAATTAGGCTAACCTAATCAACATATTCGCCGGCCCTTGACATGAGCTGAGGTCTTCCATGCGATCCATTGTCCGCCGAGCGTTCACGCTCATCGAGTTGCTGGTGGTCATCGCTATTATCTCGGTGCTGATCGGCCTGCTGCTCCCGGCCGTCCAGAAGGTCCGTGAGGCCGCCGCCCGCACCCAGTGTCTGAACAACCTCAAGCAGATCGGCCTGGCCCTGCACAACTACCACGACGCCAACGGCCGGCTGCCGCCGGGGTTCACTTCGACGACCACCGGTCCCTGGCCCGGTGGGTCGAACGACCCGACCCCAGAGGTTGGTCCCGGGTGGAGCCTTTTCGCCCACATGCTCCCCCAAATCGAGCAGGACAACTTGCACCGGACGATCGACTTCACCCGGCCGATCTCCGACCCGGCCAACGCCGCTGCTCGGCAGACCATCGTCAAGGGTTACGTTTGTCCCAGTGACGATGCGCCCCGGGTGATCGACGTCACCGACTCCGGTAATCCGCCGGCCGACGCCAACACGCCGGTCAAGATGACCGACGCATCGGTGTGCAGCTACGCCGGCGTGCTCGGCGACGGCGCCTACGAGCAGACGCCGTTCACCGGCGTGTTCCACCGCAACAGCCGGGTCAAGCTGACCGACATCCCCGACGGCACGTCGAACACCGTCGGGGTCGGCGAGCGGACCAGCCGGTTCACCACCAACAGTTGGGTCGGGGTGGTTCCCGGTCAGGAGACGGTTTACGCCCGGACCGCGCAAGAGTACGACCCGGCCCGGCCGAGCCTGCGGGCCCGGCCGGCGATCACCGCCGTGCTGGTCCACGTCCGCATTACGTCCGGCGCCCCGAACGCCTTCGGCAACAGCCCCGGGAGCTTCGCCTCCAGCCACACCGGCGGGGCGCAGTTCCTGAACATGGACGGGTCGTGCCGGTTCATCTCGTCGAGCGTGTCGAAGCCGACCTACCGGGCTTACGTCACTCGCAACGGCGGTGAGGTGGTCACGGGGGAGTGAGTCGGACCGATCGTCGCACAATTGACCTCAGGAGGTTCCCGGTGAAACGTCGAGCGTTCACGTTGATCGAGCTGCTGGTGGTGATCGCCATCATCTCGGTGCTTATCGGCCTACTTCTGCCCGCCGTCCAGCGGGTCCGGGAGGCGGCCAGTCGGGTGAAGTGCCAGAACAACCTCAAGCAGATCGGCCTGGCCCTGCACAACTACCACGACCGCCACGGCCGCTTCCCGCCGGGGTACGCCTCGAACCAGACGAACACCGACGGCACCGGCCCCGGCTGGGGCTGGGCGGCGCACATCCTGCCCGACCTGGAGCAGGACAACTTACACAGACTGATCGACTTCACGAGGCCGATCATCGATCCAGTGCATGGGCCGGTTCTGGCAGCGAACGTCGGGTTCCTGCGGTGCCCGTCGGACCCGCGACAGGACCCGATCCGCCTGGGCGAGTTCGTGGACCCGGCCGGGCTGACCAGCGACCTCGGCCGGTCGAACTACGTCGGGTGCTACGGCAACACGCCGTTCCTGGGCGAGTCGCCGGTGGTGATGACCACGCCGCTAACGATCGACGGAATCAGCGGCCGCGGGCTGTTCACCCGCAACAGCCGGACGAAGATCGGCGACGTCAGCGACGGGACGAGCAACACCATCGCGGTCGGGGAGAAGAGCGCGAAGACGACCCTCGCGTCGTGGGTGGGTGTGATCCCCGGCGCGAAGTGGACGAGCGCGAACGATGTGGCCAACTACGGTGGTCCTCCGGCGAACCTGCCGGCCGCGATGGCGCTGGGGCACGCCTGCCGGCAGCACCCGCCCAGCGCCGACGCCGGGGTGGCGGAGGACTTTTCCGCCCCGCACCCGAACGGGGTGAACTTCCTGTTCATCGACGGGTCGGTTCACGCGGTCCGCAAGAACGTGAACATGCAGGTGTACCCGTTCACCGCGACGATCGCCGACGGGCTGGCGGTGCAGCCGGACTTTTAATGTGGTCCGCTCGCTCCGCGAGCGGATCGGCGAAGACCGCTCGCGGAGCGAGCGGACTACAGGTGGGTATC
>DATLIF010000025.1:0-8344 GCA_035539575.1 Fimbriiglobus sp.
CCCGAGGGTGCGCTTCCTCGGGGGACTGACGGCCCCCGCTCGCTGTGTTGGTTGGTTCCACCAACTCCCGGGCCAGCCAGTCGAGCAGTTCCGGGTGCGTTGGCCGCTCGCCGCGCAGGCCGAAGTCGCTCGCCGTCGGCACGATGCCCTTGCCGAAGTGGTACTGCCAGAGCCGGTTCACGATCACCCGCGCCGTCAACGGGTTGTCTGGGCTGACGACCCACTTCGCCAGCGCCAGTCGCCGGCCGGTGCTTTGCGGAAGCGATTCGACCGTGGCCGCGACCGGCTTGCCGCCGGGCGACAGGACCGTGGGGAACCCCGGCCGCACTTCGGTCCCCTTGTTCGCCAGTTCGCCGCGCTCTAGTAGGTGCGTCTTCGGCGGCGGGCCGGGGCGGTCGGTCAGCCCCATCGCCACCGGCAGCGCGGCCGGCTTCTTCACGTCGAACGCCTTGAGCTTCTTCTGCAACTCGGCTAGCTTCGCGCGGTCGTCCGCCGGCATCGCCTTGGACACCTCGGCCGGCGTCACCGCCACCTTCTTCTCCGTCTCGGCGACGAGTTCCTGCTCGCCGCCGGTGCGCTTCTCCGGTGGTGTGCGGTGGGCGGCCTGCGCCTCGGGGGAGAGCTTCGCCAGCTTCGCCGCGAACAGCTTCTCCCGCACCGGACCTTCCAGGGCCGCGATCTCGTCGCGCAGCGGCACCGTCAGCTTCCGGTATTCGCGGTCGGCCGACTCGTGCGCCGCCCGCTGCTCCGCAGTGGCGACCGGCAGGTCGCGGCGGAACGCTGCCGGGGTGAAGAACGCCTGCAAGCGGAAGTAATCGGTCTGCGGGATCGGTTCAAACTTGTGGTCGTGGCACCGCGCGCACGTCACCGTCATCCCCAGGAAGACGAGGCTGGCCGTGTCGGTCATGTCGGTGAGTGTGTTCAGCCGCCGCTGCGCCTGGTCGGCCGCGTCGGTCATGTCCGGGCCGAGCAGGTTGACCCCGGTGGCGATCAGCGCGTCCCGGTCGCCGGGAAACGCCTCGTCGCCGGCGAGCTGCTCGGTCACGAACCGATCGAACGACTTATCGGCGTTGAACGAGCGGATGACGTAGTCGCGGTAGCGCCAGGCGTCGGGGCGCGGCTCGTCGAACTCGTAGCCGTTGGAGTCAGCGTACCGGGCCAGGTCGAGCCAGTGCCGGCCCCAGCGCTCGCCGTAACGGGGGCTGGCCAGCAGCCGGTCGATTACCTTCTCCCACGAATCGGCGGACTCGTCTTTGAGAAAGGCGTCGATCTCCTCCGGCGTCGGCGGCAGCCCGGTCAGGTCGAACGTGGCCCGGCGAATCAATTGCTCGCGAGACGCCGATGGCGCCGGCGTCAGTCCGGCTCCCTCCAACTTCGCCCGCACGAAGGCGTCGATCGGATTTGGGATTTGGTGCCTGGTACTTGGGATTTGCCCCCGCTTCGGGGGCCGGAATGCCCAGTGGTCGCCCGGCGGGTCGGCGTGAGTGAGGGTGGTGGTCGCCAGGATGACGGCCAGCGTCAGCCAGCAGCGGGAGTGCATTGGTCGTCCGGGGTGCGGCGGGCGGCGGGTCGCGGGCCTCACCCAAGTGTGCGGGACCGGATCGGGGGTGTCAATCCGCTATCCCCCCGCGTCGGCGGACAGCAAGAGGAGCCGCGTCCCAGGCGGCAGCGGCTCGGCAAGGTCGGCGACGAACCGCTCGCCGTCCACAGACAGCAGGTACAACGGTGCGAGCCGGCCGTCGGGCGTGACGAGCGGACCCAGGTCGGGACACGCCTCGGCGACCTGCGCAAGCGCGGCCGCCCCTGTGCCCGCGCTCACGGCCAGTTGTGCCCGGCCGGCCCGCTGACGCGGTATGCCGTAGAACTCGACCGTCATGTTCGCCATGCCGGTATACTATCGCGGATTCCCTTCCCCCTACCCGGGTTTCCCATGCCCAAGATCCTGCTCGTGATCGGCGACGCCGCCGAAGTCCTCGACACCTTCTACCCGTTGTTTCGGCTGAAGGAGGAGGGGTACGAGGTCCACGTCGCCGGGCCGGCGGCGCGGGTGTACCACCTGGTGCAGCACGACCGCCACCCGGACTGGGACATCACCGTCGAGTCCCCGGGCTACCGGCTGACCGCGGACGTGGCGTTCAAGGGCGTCAACCCGGACGACTACGCCGGGCTGGTGATCTCCGGCGGGCGGGCGCCGGAGTACCTGCGGTACGACCCAGACCTGATCCGGGTGACGAGGGCGTTCTTCGCCGCGGGCAAGCCCGTGGCATCGGTCTGTCACGGCATCGAGGTCGTGGCCGCGGCGGGCGTGCTGGCGGGCCGGACGGCGACCACCGTGGCCAAGTGCAAGCTGGACGTGGAGTCCTTCGGCGGCGAGTACGTCGATCGGGAGGTGGTGGTGTCCGGCAACCTGGTCACGGCGCGGACGTGGCACGACAACCCGGCGTGGATGCGCGAGTACATCAAGCTGCTCCGCGGCCGTCAGTCTGTGTAGGGTGGGTCAAGCCGGCTTTGCGGCGCCGACCCACCGTGAGGCGCAATGGTGGGTCGGCGCGTCCCAAGCGACGCTTGACCCACCCTACATGAGAGCCGCTACGGCGCGGCACTCATCGCCCAGCCGCCGCCGGAGGGCCGCTCCCGCCGGGCGTCGAGCCGGCAGGCGAACCGCTTGCGGCCGAGCCGGTAGTTCGCCGCGAACGTCGGCCCCGGCCCCCAGTCGCCGGGAGCGGCGTCCGGGTCGCCGACGATCCGGTACGCCGGCGGCCCGTCCAGCGGCGGGAGTTCCACCCGCTCGACCGGTCGCTCCTGCCCGTCGAACAGCCCGATGCGCACGTCGCCACGGCCACGGTGCAGCAGGTGCCAGGCGAAGTGGATGCCCTCCTCGGTGCCCAGTTCCCCGTCGTCCACCCAGGCGATCCGGGCACCCTGTGGGGCGGCCGCCTCGACGTGGTGCAGCGCCGCCCACAGCATCCGGGACCGGGCGGCGGCCTTCTCCTGTCGGCCGACGTTCGCCACCAGCAGCGCGGCGACCCCTACCCCGACGCCGGCCCAGGCGACCCGCCGCGGCAAGGACGCCGGGACGGCGATCAGCGCGGTGAGCAGCAGTGCGAACAGCACGTCGAAGCCCCACACCGCCGGCATCGTGTACCGGGCGGCGCCGATGGGGACCGGTAGGTAAACGACGTACCCCGCGACGAGGAGCAACACGCCGCAGAACAGCGCGGCGCGATAAGAGCCCTCAAGCCCACCCGTTGTAACGGGTGGGCGGACGCGCCGCGCCCTCCAGAGCGCCAGGAGTACCAGCCCCACCCCCGTGCCGAGGAAGTCCAGCCCCGCGGCGCCCTTGAGCCAACTCGCCATCCGCCCGGCTTGCGCCAGCGTCGGCCCCGGCGTCTCGTACTGCCCCGCGTGCCAGTTCAGCTTGAAGTACACGAAGTGCGCCGCCGGCCCCGCCAGCGGCAGCAAGTACGCCGCCGCAGAAGACCAGTTCCGCCGCAACCCGTCGCGGAGCGTCACGCCGTCCGGCCACAGTCGCAGCGCCAGCATCGCCGGGACCAGCGCCGCGAAGGTGTTCTTGCAGCCCAGCGCCGCCAGCAGTGCGACGACCGCGGCCGCGTCCCACGCCCACGGCGACCGCGATCCCGCCGCCTTGCGGGCCGCCACCAGCGCGAACAGGGCGTAGGGCATCGCCACGCCCTCCGCCAGGGTGAGGCTCGTCCAGATCTCGTTGCGGTACGGGTTCCACATCGCCGCCGCCCCGGCGACCAGCGCCGCGACCGGGTGCAGCCTCAACTCGCGCATCAGCCACAGCAGCATCACCGCGGCCAGCGCGCACCAGCCCAGCCGAGCCGAGCGCCAGGCCAGCGGGTCGCCGCCGAGCGTGTTCGCCGCCAACTCCCAGTGCGCCCACACTGCCGGCCGGAACGGGCCGAGGTGCTCGACGTTCGCCCGGACCCGGTCCCACCACCGCCCGGCGTGCCCGACGAGGGTGGTCCCAGGCGGCGCGGGGTAAACGAGGTTGCCGTCGTCGATGAAGTCGAACGGCGTGGTCAGGGTCGGCAGGTAGCCCAGCGCGAGCACCAGACCACCGACAACGACCCACCACGGGAAGGAACGGGACTCGGCAGGCATGGGCGGACCCTCCGCAAGGGGGCGGAATTCTAACCCGACGGCCGACGCCGTGGGTAGCCGAACCGCGGCCCGGTCCGCACCATACCCCCGTCGCGGAAACTCCGACGCTCCTGAGGGGAATCGCCATGCAACAGACGCTGATCCTGCTGAAGCCGGACGCGGTGCAGCGCCGGCTGGTCGGGGAGATCACCGGCCGGTTCGAGGCCAAGGGGTTGCGGCTGGTCAGCCTGAAGCTGGTCCACACCGGCCGGGAGTTGGCCGAGAAGCACTACGCGGTCCACAAGGGCAAGCCGTTCTACGAGTCGCTGCTGACGTTCCTGACCAGCGGCCCGACGGTGGCGATGGTGTGGGAGGGCCGCGAGGCGGTGGCGGTGTGCCGCAACCTCATGGGCATCACCGACGGCGCGAAGGCGGCCCCCGGCACGATCCGCGGCGACCTCGCGCTGAGCGTGCAGAACAACCTGGTCCACGGCAGCGACAGCCCCGAGAACGCCGCCGCCGAGATCGCGCTCTGGTTCCAGCCGGAGGAGCTGGTCAAGTTCGCCACGACCGACGCGAACTGGGTCGGGTAGGCCGGTGACTGGCGGGTGTGGTATCCTGAGGAGGTTCCCCGACTCGGGAGGACACCGCATTGAGTGCAATCCACGGACGAGTGAAGAACGGCAAGATCGAACTGGCCGCGCCGGCCGACTGGCCGGACGGGACCGAGGTCGAGGTGCGCCCGGTCGAGGAAGCGGTCGGTCTGACGGAAGACGAGTGGCCGGAGACGCCGGAAGAGATCGAGGCCTGGCTGCGGTGGTATGACACGGTCCAGCCGTTGATACTTACCCCCGAGGACGAGGCCCGGATCGCTGCCGCCCGGAAAGCCCAGAGAGATTTCGAGCTGGCGACCTGGGATGAGCAAGCCGAGAAGGCCCGGAAGCTCGTCGAATGAGGCGATACCTCCTCGACACGAACGCCCTCGGTGACTTTATCAATCGCCGACACGAGGTTGACGACCGCGTCCGGGGTGCCCTCCGCGCTGGTCACCGAGTCGGCACCTGTCCGCCCGCGGTCGGCGAGTACCGGTACGGGCTGGAACTGAGCACATCTCGGGACGAGAACCTGAAGCGATTCCGGGTCGGGCTCGACAGGCTCCTTGTCTGGCCGTTTGACGTCGCCGCAGCTGAGGAGTTCGGTCGGCTACGCGCCGCCCTACGTCGAGCCGGCCGGCCAATGCAACCGATTGATATCATGATCGCCGCAGTTGCCCTGACCCTCGGCAACTGCACCGTCGTCACGACCGACTCGGACCTGTCCGCCGTTCCGGGCCTGGCCGTCGAGAACTGGGCGGCCTGACCTCAGATGGTCGGTGTCCGGCTCGGGTCCGGCAGGCGGCGTAGGCCCAGCGCCATCGCGACCCACGCCCATCCGGTGAAGATCAGGTCGATCCCGACCAGCAGGCCGATCGCCCAGATGGCCGACTCCGGCCAGTCCTGCCAGATCATCACCCCCAGCACCACCGAGACCAGACCGCTGACCACCTCCCAGCCCCAGTTGGGGAAGCGGAGCGCCACGGCCGCCACGACCCGGAAGATGCCGCCGACCAGGAACATGGCGGCCACCAGCAACGTCAGGGTCGCCAGCGCCATCCCCGGCTTGCTGAGGATCAGGAACGCGAAGACCGCGTACAGCGCCCCGATCAGGAGATGCACCAGCACCCCCTGCCAGCGCCGCGACCAGATGGCGCTGGCGAACTCCGTCGCTGCCGCCACCAGGGCGATCACGCCCAACACCGTCACGGTCGCCAGGCCGGCGGCGAAGGTCATCGACACGGCGAGCATCCCGACCACGATCAGCACGATCCCGAGGGCCAGGAACCAGCCCCAGTTTGACCGCAGTTCGGCGATCTCGGCGCGAAGTGCGCTGACGAGTGGGCGGGGTTCGACTTCGGTAGTCATGGCGGATCCTCCGGGGTGAGAAGCCGGGCGGGACTCGCGTTGATGTTAGAGCATACATCCTGGCGGTGTCCAGAAGATAACCCGCGCCACCCAACCTTGCCCGATCGACCGCGGCGGGTCACAATCCCGGCACCGAACCGCCGAGGACTCGCCGATGGCCAGGCCCGTTGCCGCACGCGCCGCCGAGCTGCGCAAGCTCATCGACCTGCACAACCACAAGTACTACGTCGAGGCCAGTCCCGAGATCTCCGACCGGGAGTTCGACCGGCTGCTCGAAGAGCTGCGCAAGATCGAGACCGACCACCCCGATCTGCTCACGCCGGACAGCCCGACCCAGCGGGTCGGCGGCAAGCCGATCGACGAGTTCAAGACCGTCGTCCACCGGCACCCGATGCTGTCCATCGACAATACGTACAGTGCCGGCGAGCTGCGCGAGTTCGATAAGTCCGTCCGCAAGGTCCTCGGCAGCGAGCCGGTCGTCTACGTGGTGGAACTGAAGATCGACGGGGTGGCCATGTCGCTGACCTACGAGGCCGGCCTGCTGACGGTCGGCGCCACGCGCGGCGATGGCGAGCGCGGCGACGACGTGACCCACAACCTCAAGACCATGCCGGAGGTGCCGCTGCGGCTGCACGGCGACAAGCCGCCGAAGCTGTTCGAGGCCCGCGGCGAGGTGTACATGACCCGCGAGGACCTGATCCGCATCAACCGCGCCCGGACCGAGCAGGGGAAGAAGCCCTACGAGAACTGCCGCAACCTGACGGCCGGCTCGCTCAAGCAGCTCGACCCCCGCCAGACCGCGGAACGGCGGCTGCGGCTGTTCGCCTACGCCCTCGGCGCCACCGACGGGCTGACGGTGAACTCCCATGTCGAGGCGCTGGGGTTGCTCAAGAAGCTCGGGTTCCCGGTCAACCCGCACTTCCGCAAGTGCGGCACCATCGACGAGGTGATCGAGTACTGCGACTCCTGGGCCGAGCGCCGCCACGACCTGCCCTACGACACCGACGGCATGGTCATCAAGGTAGACAGCCACGCGCAGCGGCAGAAGCTCGGGTTCACCAGCAAGTTCCCGCGGTGGGCGCGGGCGTACAAGTTCGCCGCCGAGCAGGCGCTGACCCGGCTGGCTCGCGTCGAGGTCCAGGTCGGGCGGACCGGCAAGCTCACCCCGGTCGCCCACTTCGACCCGCCGGTGCGGCTGGCCGGCACCACCGTCAGCCGGGCCAGCCTGCACAACGCCGAGGAGATGGAGCGCAAGGACATCCGGGTCGGCGACATGGTCGTGGTCGAGAAGGCCGGCGAGATCATCCCGCAGGTGGTCCGGGTGGAGACGGAGTCGCGCACCGGCGAGGAGAAGCCGTTCGTCTTCCCGAAGCGCTGCCCGATCTGCGACTCGCCCACGAAGCGAGAAGAGGAGAGCCCTTTCTTCTACTGCACCGCCCCGCGAGGCAAGTGCGGCGGACAACTGAAGCGGCAACTCCTCCAGTTCGCGCGCCGGACCGCGATGGACATCGAGGGGCTGGGCGACGCGATCGCCGACGAACTGCTGGCCGCGGACCTGATCGAGTCGCTGCCAGACCTGTACACGCTGACCAAGGAGGATCTGCTCAAGGCCCGGCCGCCGAAGGACGCCAAGAAGGCCAGTGGCAAGTGGGCCGACAACCTGCTGGAGGGGGTCGCCGCCAGCAAGGACCGCGGGCTGGCCCGGTTCCTCTCCGGCATCAGCGTCCCGATGGTCGCCGACAGCATGGCCGACGTGCTGGCGCAGGAGTTCCTGGCCATCGACGCGCTGACGGACGCCACCGAGGAGCGGCTGACACAGGTCGAGGGCGTCGGGCCGGAGCGGGCGAAGGCGATCCGCGGGTACTTCCAGACCGAGGCGGTCCGCAACATGATCGCGGACTTCAAGGAGTTGGGGCTGAAGCTGACCGAGGAGAAGCGCGACGTGGCCGCGGCCGCGGAGGGGGTCGGCGGCGTGTCGCTGGCCGGCAAGACTCTGGTGGTGACCGGGACGCTGGCCAAGTACGGCCGCGCTGAGATCGAGGGGCTGATCAAGAGCCTCGGCGGCAAGGCGTCCGGCAGCGTGTCGAAGAAGACCGACTACCTGATCGCCGGCGAGGAGGCCGGCAGCAAGCTCGACAAGGCCCGCGAGTTGGGCGTGCCGGTGCTAACCGAGGCCGAGTTCGAGAAGCTGATCGGGAAGAAGTGACTGTTGTGTAGTTGTGTAGGGTGGGTCGAGTCTTCGAGGCCCACCGAGCGCGAAGACGGTGGGCCTCGAA
>DATLIF010000026.1:0-11172 GCA_035539575.1 Fimbriiglobus sp.
CACGATGCGGCCCTTCTGGGCGGCGGTGAGCTTTGGGTCGGCGAGCAGCTTCGTCAGCCGCGGCAGGACCGACTTCGGCCGCAGCTCCCAGACGAGGTCGGCGACCGTGTCGTTCCACTCCGGGAAGTGCTTGTCGAAGTCCGCGAGGATGGCGTCCCGCCGGGCCGGGTCGGTCCCGCAGGCGATGTTCAGCGCGGCGCGGTAGAAGTGGTCCTTGCCGTTGTACTTCTTGGCGAGCTTGAAGAAGATGTCTTTCGCTTTCCCAGGCTCAACATCGCGGAGAATGAGCAGGATTTCGCGGAACACCGTTATCTCGTTGTCATCGCTCGATGCGAGGCGATCAAGGACGCTTGGCAGGTTGGTATCCTTCCCCAGCATCGCGGGGATGTATCCTCGCTTGACCAGACTCGGCAGAATGCGCAAGTAGAGAACTTGAGCAAGCGCCTTGTTCCGCATCTCCGCGATAACGTCAAACATGCCGATGTAGCTCATGGCATTGAGGGGATTTCTGTCAATACTCAACTTCTTGTCGTATGCCTCGCCCAGCCTCCATGCGGAGCGGGCGAGATGTTCAGTTGATACCTGCCGCCCCTTCTCGACATCATGTAGCACTCCACCAGCTCCAACAGTGAAATGGACATCATCACCTGACATCCGGCGAATCACGTCAATCGCTGCTGCTCGCGTTGCCAGACACGGCGAGCCGAGCGCCGCCAGCACGCCCTCCTTCGTGTCCAGCTTCACCGCCGGCACCTTGTACCCCTGGTGCCCCTTGGGCGTGACGCGGTAGACGCGGCCGCGGGTCCAGTCGCCCATGCCGTGGCCGCCGACCCCGGGGTCGTACCAGTCGCACACGAACACGCTGCCGTCCGGCGCCACGCACACGTCCGACGGCCGGAACCAGTTGTCCGTGCTCGTCAGCAGGTCCTCCTTTGCCAGCTCGTAGCCGGCCCCCTTCGGCTTGAGGTGGAACGCCCGCAACTCCCGCGGCCCGGCGTCGGTGTGCAGCAGTTGCCCGCGGTACTTCTCGGGCAACAGCGTCCCCTCGTAGAAGCAGATGCCGGTCGGGCTACCGAAGCCGGTGCGCAGCGTCTTGTGGACGACGCCCGGCTGCTCCTCGTGCCAGTGCGTCTGGCCGGGGCCGCGCGGCCAGTAGCCGTAGTTGCCGCCCGGCATCACGTGGCAGATGCGCGTCTGCTGGTTCCCGTCATCATCGTTGTCCGAGAGCCAGACCTCGCCGAAGCTGTTGACGCAGCACTCGTAGTTGTTGCGGAAGTTGTGCGCGATCAGTTCGAGGTTCTTGCCGTCGAAGTCGCACCGCCACACCGTCCCGGCCTGACAATCAGTTTTGTTCGTCTCCCAGCTGCGGCCCTTGCCGTCGGAGGATTGCAAGCCCTTCACGCCCGCGTCGCCGACGGTGAAGTACAGCTTGCCGTCCGGGCCGATCAGGATGCTGTGGACGCCGTGGTCGTGGTCGAACCCGCCGAAGCCGGTCAGGAACTTCTTCGGCGGCCCGTCCGCCTTCGCGTTGCCGTCCCGGTCCTCGAAGAGCAGGATGTCCGGCGACTGGCAGACGAAGACCTTGTAACCGGACCCGGTCGCGTCCTTCGCGACCGCGATGCCGAGCGGGCCGTACAGGTCCTCGCCCTGGTAGAAGACCGTGGACTCGTCCGCCTTGCCGTCGGAGTTCGTGTCCGTGAGGATCACGATCCGGTCGCCCTCCTTGCGGAGCATCGGGCGGTTGAACATCTTCCGCCGGTAGTTGACCGCCTCGCAGACCCAGACCCGGCCGAGGTGATCGACGTCCATCGACGTCGGGTTGAGGAGCATCGGCTCGCTGGCGAACAGCTCGACCTGCAAGCCGTCGCCGGCCTTCAGACTGGCGAGCGCCTTCTCGGGCGGAAGCTGCGCGAACGCGGGGGCGGATAGCACGGCCAGTACGGCGAGTGCGGAGAGCCGGCGGGGCATGGTGGGGAGGCTCCGGGGAGGAGTCGTCGGGCAGGTGCGAACCAGTTTACCGGCCGCGGGCCGTGCGAGAAAGCTAGTATGAATCACCACGGACCCTGAACGCCGGAGGTCGCCCGTGATCCTCGACCCGATGTACTTCCTGTTCGTCGGCCCCGCGATCCTGCTAAGCCTGTGGGCGCAGTGGCGGATCACGTCGGCGTACCGCCGGGCCAGCCAGATCCCGGCGGCCCGCGGCATGACCGGGGCGCAGACGGCCGCCGCGATCCTCCGGGAGGCGAACATCGCACGGGTGCGCATCGCCGGGGTGGCGGGCGAGTTGACCGACCACTACTCGCCGCAGGAGAAGGTGCTGCGGCTGAGCGAGGGGGTCTACGATGGGCGGTCGCTGGCGGCGCAGGGGATCGCCGCCCACGAGGTCGGCCACGCCATCCAGGACGACCAGCGCTACCCGCTGCTGGTGGTGCGGAACTTCATCGTCCCACTGGCCAGCTTCGGCGGGTCGGTGGGCATGCTCATGATCATCGCCGGCTTCGCGCTGGCGTTCACCGGGCTGATCTACGTCGGGATCGCGGTGTTCTCGCTGACGGCGCTGTTCCAGATCGTGAACCTGCCGGTCGAGTTCGACGCCAGCCGCCGGGCGAAGCAGGAGTTGCTCAAGGCCGGGATCATCCGCCCGGACGAGGAGCCGGAGGTGGCGCGGGTGCTCAACGCGGCGGCCTTGACGTACGTCGCGGGCACGCTGACCTCGGTGCTGACGGTGGCGTACTTCCTGTTCCGGGCCTGAGCGTTCAACCGACGGGACTGACTCAAGGCGAACGGCCGGCGTGAGCCGGCCGGTGGTGGCGGCGTGCATCACCGGCCGGCTCACGCCGGCCGTTCGCCCGATTCGTCGTGCTGCAACCGCCACTTGAGCAGCGAGAACCGCCGCGCCGTGTCGGCCCTGCGGACCGCGATGCCCAGCGCCTTGCGGCTGCCGACCAGCACCACCAGCCGCTTGCCGCGTGTGATGCCGGTG
Organism: Fimbriiglobus sp.; assembly: GCA_035539575.1. Lineage (GTDB taxonomy): Bacteria > Planctomycetota > Planctomycetia > Gemmatales > Gemmataceae > DASSAT01. The sequence continues at coordinate 2,984 of DATLIF010000026.1, forward strand.
TAGAGCAGGTTCCGCTGCAACATGATGAAGTGCGTCGTGTGCAGCGGGATCACCACCGCCGGGTACTCCGAGCCCTGGCTCTTGTGGATCGAACAGCAGTAGGCGAGCTGCAGTTCGTCCAGGTCGCCGAAGTCGTACTCCACCTCCCGGCCGTCGAACTCGGCCACCGCCACCTGATCGACCGCCTCAATGGCGACGATCCGCCCGATGTCGCCGTTGAACACCTCGCGGGTGTAGTTGTTCTGGGTCTGGATCACCTTGTCGCCGACGCGGAAGGTCGTGCCGTAGCGCTGCACCTCCTTCGCGCCGGGCGGGGCGGGGTTGAGCGCGGCCTGGAGTTCCTTGTTGAGGTTCTGCACGCCGACGGCCGCCTTGTTCATCGGGGCCAGCACCTGCACGTCCCGGAACGGGTCCAGCCCGAACCGGGCCGGGATGCGGTCGCGGACCATCGTCACCACGCGGTCCAGGATCACGTTCTCGTCGTTCGCCTCGATGAAGTAGAAGTCCCCCTGGCCGCCGGCCGGGGCGGACTCCGGGTCGTCGCCATGGTTGACCGCGTGCGCGGCCCGCACGATCCAGCTCGCGCCGGCCTGCCGGTGAATGTGCGTCAGCCGGACCACCGCGACGGTGTCCGAGTCGATCAGGTCTTTTAAGACACTCCCGGGCCCGACCGACGGAAGCTGGTCCACGTCCCCGACCAGCACCACGCACGCCCACGGCGGGATCGCCCGCAGGAGCTGGTTCGTCAGCGCCACGTCGGCCATGGACGTCTCGTCCACGACCAGCAGGTCCAGGTCCAGCGGGTTCTCCTTGCCGCGGCGGAACCCGCCGATGCCGGGGTCGAACTCCAGCAGCCGGTGGATGGTCTTCGCCTCGCGGCCGGTGGATTCGGTGAGCCGCTTGGCCGCGCGCCCCGTGGGGGCGCACAGCGCGACTCGCTGGCCGTAAGACTGGAACACCTCGATGATGGCGCGGACGATGGTCGTCTTGCCGGTGCCGGGGCCGCCGGTCAGCACGAGCAGCTTGCGGGTCAGTGCCGCCCGGACCGCCTCGCGCTGGGCGTCGGCGAACTCGATGCCCATCTTGCGTTCGACCCACGCGACTGCCTTCTCCGCGTCCAGCGCCGGCAGCGGGTGGTCGCCCTGCTGGAGCGCCTTCACCGACCGCGCGACGCCCAGTTCGGCGAGGAAGAGGGGCTTGAGGTACAGGAGCGTATCGAAGTCCTCCAACCCGGCGAGCGGGGGGCGTAAGCCCCCCGAGTGGTCCGCATCCCCTTCGTTCCCCTCGGGGGGCTTACGCCCCCCACTCGCTAAGAATGGAGTGTCCCGAACGATCTCGTCGGCGATGCGTAAGTCCTCGACCGCCCCCTCGACGGATTGCGCGTCGATCTGCGTGAGCTGCGTCGTCTGCTCGACCACCAGCGGCTCCGGCAGCCCGACGTGGCCGTTCGATGCCGCCTCCTGCAAGACGTGCCGGACCGCCGCCCGCGCCCGCAGCGGCGAGTCGCGCGGCACCCCGAGCTTCATCGCCAGCTCGTCGGCGGTGCGGAACCCCACGCCCCAGATGTCCGTGCTGAGCCGGTACGGGTTGGACCGCACCTGCTCGATGGCCGTCTCGCCGTAGGTCTTGTAGATGCGGACCGCCCGCGCGGTGCCGACGCCGTAGCTCTGCAGGAAGACCATGATCGACCGGACATGCTTCTGCTCCTGCCAGCCCTCGCGGATGCGCTCGATCCGCTTCGGGCCGATCCCCTTCACCTGCGAGAGATAGGCTGGCGAATGGTCGATGACGTCCAGCGTCTTGTCGCCGAAGACATCCACGATCTTGCGGGCGTACTTCGGGCCGATCCCCTTCACCAGCCCGCTGCCGAGGTACTTGGCGACGCCCTCGGTGGTGTGCGGCGGGGTGGTGCGCAGCTCCTCGGCCTTGAACTGCAAGCCGTGGTTGCGGTCCGTGACCCACTCGCCGGACGCCTCGACGTACTCGCCGGCGACCGCCTGCGACAGGTGGCCGACTACGGTCACGAGGTCGCGCTGCCCGCGGGCCTGCACCCGCAGCACGCAGTACCCGTTGTCGAGGTTATGGAACGTGATCCGCTCGATCACGCCGGACAGGGTATCGGGCATAGGTGGAGCGTACCCGATCGGCGAGGGGGTATAAAGGCAGGTAAGACGGGGCCGCGGATGACGCGGACTTCGGCGCGGATTCAGACGCGGATAAAAAGCAGGATTGAAGGCAAGACCAGGGGAGCCGCGATGCTGAAGCATCAAGACGTGACCGAGCGGATCATCGCGGCGTTCTACGAGGTGTACAACACGCTCGGGTACGGGTTCCTGGAGAAGGTCTACCAGAACGCAATGACCCACGAACTCCGTAAACGTGGACTCAGAGTTATTCCCTACGCCAAGCTCGACGTGTTCTACGACGGGGTCCAAGTCGGCGAATACTTCGCGGACCTGCTGGTTGAGGAGTGTGTGATCGTCGAGTTGAAGGCGGCCGAGCAACTGGCCTCAGAACACGAGGCTTAGTTAGTCAACTACCTGAAGGCATCGAGCATCGAAGTAGGATTGCTGTTCAACTTCGGCCCGAAACCGCAGTTCCGCCGCAAGGTGTTCGAGACAGCAAGGATACCGCGTCCCAGACTTGAGCCTCCGCCTTCCGATCCTCTTCTGTCTTAAACCCTGCTTTCTTATCCGCGTCTGAATCCGCGCCGAAGTCCGCGTCATCCGCGGCCCTTCTGAATAGCTTAAAGCGACCCCTCGTCGCTGAGGACCTTGTCGAAGTCGCCGACCCCGACGCGCAGCGCCAGTTGACGGAACTGCTCGGCGTAATCGTCGGTGCTGTGGTGCAGGTGCTCGGCCTCGGCGATCAGCCGCAGTTCCTTGCGGCGGCGGACTCCCAGCCCCTTCAGCGCCCGCTGGAACGGCCGCAGGTTCGGGGCATAGACATAGAACAGCTTGTGCTCGTCGAACTGCACCTCGACCGGCCGGCGGGCGCTCATCACCGCGATCCCGGTGCAGCCGTCGTTGAGCAGCAGATCCTCGAACTCACAGAAGTGGCTCAACAACACCGGCAGGTCGATGTGGTTGCGCCGCAGATCGACGTGCCGGTCGGAGCCTACGCCGTGGCTGCTCTCCAGCACGACATGGACCACGTCCCCGAGCGGCTCCAGGAGCGCCAGCAGCGCGTCGAACATCGTCTCCGCGGAGACGGCCGCGGCCAGCGTCGGCAGCCGTAGGCGGTTCGCCCGGTCGCGGTAGACCTCGATCCGGTAGCCCTGGCGGGGCGGGATCGGCACTTCCAGCGCGGGGCGGATCGCGTCCGTGAGCGTAAAGTCGCCGTACCGGGCGACTTGCAGGTGAGCGGTGATCGGGTCGGCGTTCAAGGGCAACCTCGCGGCTGGACTAAACAGGTGCCGTGGGTCGGACGGCCAGCCGGGTGGACGTGGCAGCTTCAAAGGTCGGTCGGAACACACCCTGGCAACCAACTTTACCCGCCGGGTTGCGGGCAGGTCGGCCGGTCGGGGGTATTCTACTCCTCACCCCCCTGCGACCGGGGAGGTTTTGAGGATAATACCAAGTAATTCAATTGAAGCGGAAACCTGGGTGGGATAGATAAAGTGAACACACCCGGCCGCCCGGCCCACCCGGCCGGGGTCCCCAACCCGGTGCGGCGACTCACGTTGACCTGTCCCGGGCGTTGAACCGATATCCCCGTTCGCCCTTCTGCTCCGAACCGTGGGGTGTCTCGTGCGGTTGCTACTCCTGACGGCCGGCGTGCTGGCGGCCGCCCAAGTGTACGCGGACGGTCCCCCTGGCTCGATCGTCATCCGGCCTGGCGGGTCCGGGGCCGCCCCGACGCGGGCGGAAGACCTGTATCCGGACCGGCCCGGGTTCATCGTCATCCGCCCGAAGGCGAGCGGCGCGCTGCCCCGGCCCCGGCCGCTGGAAGAGTCCGGCTCGCCGGTCATCCGCATCATCCGTGGACCCGGCGGCAAGCCGGCCCAGCCCGAGCCGCCGACTCCGGCCGCCCCGGCGACCCCGGCCGTGCCGGCCGCGCAGGCCCCGGCCCCCGACGAGAAGAAGGACGGCCGCATCGTCCTGGAGACCTGGGACGCGACCTTCCTGAAGGGGCACCCGGTCGGCCATTTCCACGTCGTGGTCCGGGAATACGAGCGTGACGGGCGCAAGCTCCTGTACGCGACCAAGAAGCAGAAGATGACCGTCTCCCGGTTCGGCCAGGCGGTCGAGCAATGGGGCGAGGACTCCACCATGGAGGCGCCCGACGGGCAGGTGTACACCACCCGGATGAGCCAGGGCATCGGCAACAACCAGATGCTCGCCCTGAGCGGAAAGGTTTCCGGCAAGGTCCTGTCGGTGACCATCGAGGGGGCCGGCGGCGGCACCCAGGACGTGCCGTGGCCGGACGGGGTCATCGGGATCGCCAAGGAGGCGACGCTGCTGAAGGACCGCAAGCCGAAGGTCGGGGAGAGCTTCGACTACCTGTCCTACGAGGGGCGGCTCAACCGCGTGGTGAAGTTCACCGCGACGGCCAAGGGGTTCGAGGAGGTGCAACTCTACGAGGGCCGCAAGCCGACCCGGGTCCTGCGCGTCGAACTGGCGATGGAGCCGATCAAGACCCCCGGCGGCGGCGAGTTCCGGTTGCCGCCCTCGACCCTCTGGGCAGACGCCGAGACGTACGAGCCGCTCAAGATGGAGTCGGACATGCCGACCCTTGGCGGCAAGCTGATCGTGATGCGCACGACGAAGGAGGTCGCCCTCCGCAAGCCGGTCAAGCTGGTCGAGTTGTTCGACGTGCAGTCGATCCGCCTGGATCGGGAGGTCGCCAACGTCCACGACCAGGCCGGCGTGACGTACCGGGTGAAGCTGACCGGCGACCTGCCGCCGGACAAGGTCTTCGCGCAGGACGCCCGGCAGACGGTCGGGGACGTGGACCCGGAGGCGAAGACGTTCGAGCTTCGGGTGACCGCGGTCCGCGAGCCGGCCCGGGTCGCGGACCCGGCGGCGAAGGTCGGCGAGGAGTTCCTGGCCCCGTCGTTCTTCGTCGATTGGGACAACGACGCGGTTCGCGGCCACGCCAAGCAGGCGGCGGCGCAGTTGCCGGCGACCGCGACCGCCTGGCAGAAGGCCCGCGCGGTCGAGACGTGGGTGAATCGCAACATGCGATCGACCGAGTTCAGCCAGGCGATGGCGACGTGCGCCAACGTGGCGAAGTCGCTCTCCGGCGACTGCACCGAGTATGCGATGCTGGCCGCGGGCATGTGCCGGGCGCTGGGGGTGCCGTCGCGGACGGCGCTGGGGCTGGTGTACGCGGAGGGTCGCGACGGCAAGCCGTACCTGGCGTACCACATGTGGTACGAGGTGTACGCGGACGGCCAGTGGCTGGCACTGGACGCGACGCTCGGCCGCGGGTCGGTCGGCCCCGGTCACGTGAAGATCACCGACGCCTCCTGGCACGAGGAGAAGTCGTTCGCGCCGCTGCTGCCGGTGCTGACGGTGCTCGGCTCGGCGCCGAAGGTCGAGGTGCTCAAGGTCATCCAGGGCAGGCCGTAACCCCCTGGGACCGCGGCCGTCCCGGCCGCCTCACCTTCACCCGACGGCGGCCGTTCACACATACCGGGAGGCAACTGACCGCGGTAGCAAGAGCGACCGGGACGGCCGCGGTCCCAGAGGTCGACCCCGAACCTTCTGGCCCGGTCGCGTCTCCCTGCGACCGGGGGAGTTCTGAGCCGCAGCCCGAAAGACCGGGTCGGCATCCAGGTTATTCCCTACAGCCGGACCGGCTTACCCACCCGGTTTTTCCTTTGACACGGGTTCGGCGTGTGTGCATGAATTTTCTATGTCCGATAGCTTCCGCCCGTATGAGCGTCTATACTCGGTCAGGGTGACAGGACGCCCCGCCGGCCGCCCGGTCCGCTCCCTGTCGGGGCGGGGGGCAGTGCCGCCTCCACCGCCCTCACCCGCAGTCCGTGTGAGACCTGGGTCGATGACGACGGTGCGTGGTGAGGTGTCCGGATGACCGATCGGCCCGCCACCCCGGCGTCCGCCGGCCCGGTTCCGACCCCTGGCCCGTCCTGGGAGCAACCGGCTGCTACTCCCTCTTCCGACCTGCAACCCGACCCGCCTGACCGCGTCGCCTGTCGCGGCGGGCTGACCCTTCCGGACGCCCCAACGCCCCTTCCCGTGGCCGCCACCCCGCCGAGAACAGCCGACCGATTGCTCGCGGCCGACCCCGACCGCCTGCCGGGGTACGCGCCCGCTCCGCTGAGCGTCGCGGACCGGCCGCCGGCGGAGTACCGCGCCCTGTCGGCCGCGGTGGGCTGCCCGGACCTGTTCCTGGCCGACGCCGACCCCGGCCCCGACCAGTTACGGTTCGCGGCCGAGTTGGCCGCCGAGGCAGCACGCGCCGGGGAGCGCGTGCTGGTCGTCACCCCGACCCCGGCGGACGCCGACGCCGTTTTCGCCCGGCTGACCGCCGGTCCCGGCCCGCTGATCGGCCGCGCCCTGGCCGGATACGAGCACCCCGACCGCTTGCCCGCCGGTGCCGCAGCCTGCACCGCCCGGTCGCACCGTGACCAACTCCTGGCCGACGCGCGCGTCCGGGCCGCTGCCGGGGTCGCGGACGCCGAGGCGAAGCTGGCCACGCTGCGGGCCGCCGCAGAGGCCGCCGGGCCGACCCGCGCCGCGGTCGCCCGGCTGGCGGAACTCACCGTCGGAGAGAACCACCCTGACCGCGACCGGCTTCAGAACGTGACCGACGCCCGCGCCGCCGCGCTGGCCCGGCTCGACTCCGAGGCGCAAAAGTACTCGGCGGATCTGGAGGCGAAGCGCAAGGAACTGGCCGCCCTGCGGGACCAAGCGGCGAACGCAAGCCGGCGGGCCGGCGGGGTGCTCGGGTTGTTCAAGGGGTTGTTCACGCACAAGTCGGCGGACGACCTGGAGCCGCAGGCGAAGGCGGTCGAGGAGGCGGTCGACCGGCTGGAGGCCGAGGCCGCCCGGGTCGCGGCCGAGCGGGCCCAGGTGGACGAGAACTACCGGGCCGCCCGCGAGTTGATCGGCGGCGAGGACCAGGGCCGGCTCGCCGAGTTGGAACAGGCCGAGGGCGACTTCCGCCGCGCCGCCGCCGCGTTCGTCGCCGCGGGCGTGGATGAGCCCGCCCCGACCGCGGACGCGGTGGACCGGGCCGCCGCCGCGGTCACGGCACGGCTCGCGACCGCTGAATCCGATGTGGCCGCCGCTCGCCGGTCGGTAGCCGAGCTGGACGACCGGCACCCGACCGCGGCCATGCGGGTGCTGGCGCGGGTGCGGGTGGTGATCGCCACCTTCGACGCGGTCGGGGCCGACCCGCTGACCCGGCCGCCGGAGGGCGACGGGCCGGCGTTCGACCGGCTGGTACTGATCGCCGCCGACCACCTCAGTGAGCAAGAGTTCGATCACGCGGCCCGGTCCGCGGTCCGGTGGGTGCTGGTCGGTGACGTCGTCAGCCCCCGCGGCCGGCACCGCCACGGCCGTTCGTCGTTCTTCCGCCGGCTGTGGGGGAATTTGCACCGGGAGGTGTGGTCGCACGAGGGCGGTCGGCTGGTCGCCCGGCTGGCCGACGCCGACCCGGATCGGCTGGCGTGTGAGCCGCTGGCCGACCGGCCGGACGTCGAGCTGCGGTTCACCCGCGGCCGCGACGGCGAGTCGATGCTGGCCGATGTCGCGTTCCCGCCGACCGCCACCGCCGCCGAGGCCAAGACGTTCCTGGCCGGCGAGGTCGGCGAGGTGTTACTGGTGCCGTGCGGCCCGGTCCACTGGCACGAGTCGGACGAGCGACTGCTGGCGTGCTGGCCGGCCGCCGACGCTCCGCACGCCGACTGGGCCGAACTGGCTGCCGGCGTCCGCGAGAAGGTGATCGGCACTGGCCCGGACTGCCGCACGGCGGCCGTGGCGTTCGAGTGTGCGGCCGGCTGGGACCGCGAGTCGGCCGAACGGTGGCTGGCCGATCACATCGGCCCCGGTCCGCGGACGGCGGTCCTTCCCCGCCCGACGGTAATCGCATCCGCCCCGGCCCGGTTGGCGGCCGGTGTCTCGGGGTGAATTCCCGCCTTCACGACACGTCGCCGGATCGTACTTGTAGGGTGGGTCGAGTCTTCGAGGCCCACCATGTCTGGGACGGTGGGCCTCGAA
>DATLIF010000027.1:0-1523 GCA_035539575.1 Fimbriiglobus sp.
CCCCTCGGGGGACGTCAGTCCCCCGAGGGGAGCGCAACCGCAGAGGCTCCCCTCGGGGGACTGACGTCCCCCGCTCGCTTTGTCGCGTCGATGGGTCAGCCCTTCTTCAACACCGGCGCGGAGTCGAACCGGCCGCCGAGCACGGTCCGGGCGTCGCACCCGAGCCAGCCGGACAACAGCGCCGCATAGACGGACCTGAAGTCGGTGTGGTGCCGCAGGTCGCCGTTGTCCAGGTCGGCGAGGCTCGGGTGCTTGCCGACCGCGCCGCCCTTCGCCCCCGGCCCGACCACGAACAGGCACGACCCGGCCCCGTGGTCCGTCCCCTTGCTGCCGTTCTCCTGCACCCGCCGGCCGAACTCCGAGAACGTCATCAGCAGTACCCGCTCGGCGTTGCCGCCCTGCTTCAACTGCTCGAAGAACCCGGACAAGGCCGTGGCGATCTGCCCGAGCAACTGCTCGTGCTGCCGCTGCTGCTCGGAGTGCGTGTCGAACCCGCTGATTGACAGGTAGAAGACGCGGGTGCCGAAGTCAGCGTTGATCATCTGGCCGACCAGGCTGAGGTTGCGGGCCAACTCGCCGTTGCCGGCGAACCCCGGCACCCGGCCGGTCCGCGACATCTTCAGGTCCTCCTCCATGATCTTGCGCAGTCGCTCGACGTTGGCGTAGGTCTGGACCTGCGACCGCTGCACGAACTGGTACAGGCTGCCGTCGGACCCCGGCGGCAGGCTCGCCAGGTCCTCGATCAGCTTCCGCCGGGCCTGGTGGTGCGGCTCGGTGGACGGGCCGGCCGGCATCCCGTTCGGATTGAACCGGCTGAACTGAACAGTGTTTGGGTTGCCGCTGAACGGCCGGACGTCCAGTTCCAGGTCGTACGGCCGGCTCGGGTGGATGGACGGCACGCCGGTACTCGCCCCGGCCAGGGCCAGCGGCAGTTGCTCGGTCCCGACGTGGACACCGGGGACTGCACCGGCCGAGAACTTCATCCCGCCCAGGCCGCGGCCGAGCCATCCGCTGCGGATCTGCCGCTTCACGTCGGCCGACTGCCAGATGTCCATCGACTCGAAGTGCGACCGGTCCGGGTTCGGGTAGCCGACCCCCTGCACGACCGCCATCTGCCCCTCTTTCAACATCCGCTCCAGCGGCCGCAGCGCGGGGTGCAGGCCGATGTGGTCGTCCACCTTGACCACCTGCTCCTTGGTGAACCGCAGTGTCGGGCGGGCCTTGTGGTACAGGTCGTCGGCGTAGGGCACGACGGTGTTGAGTCCGTCGTTGCCGCCGGTCATCTCCAGGACGACCAGGACGGTCTCCTTGCCGGGGGCGGCGGCCCGCGCGGTCCGGGTGACGAACCCCGGCACGGTGGCGCCCAGCGCGACCAGGGAAGACGTCTTCAGGCTGCGGGCCAGGAATGTGCGGCGGTCGAACATGGCGGACTCCGGGAGGAGCGGTGGTTCGGGTGTCTCGTGTAGGGTGGGTCGAGTCTTCGAGGCCCACCGAAATCACGCAGCCGAAGACGGTGGGCCTCG
>DATLIF010000028.1:0-2083 GCA_035539575.1 Fimbriiglobus sp.
CAATCACCTTCGCCTCGAACGTGAGCACCTTGTTGCGGTCGAGTTGGGCCTTCCACTTCTTGCGGTACACCTGGCGGACCGTCCCCTTGACGTACCCCCACAGCGCCCCAGACTTGCCGGTGTTGCCGATGGCGTGGACGCTCTCTCCCGGTCCCGGGCTGCCCGCGGCGATCGGGATCTCCTCTGCCCCCTTCGGCAGTCGGTCAAGCTGAATCATCGCAAGGTCGGCGGTCTTGTCCACCGCGACGACCCTGCCGGGGATCGCGTACCGGGCGGCCCGGTCGAGGTAGTACGACTTCTCGGACACCGGCTGACCGTCCCGAAACGCCGGGAAGAAAACCTTCGCACGGGGGTTGTCCTCGACGACGTGGTAGTTGGTCAGGACCAGCCGGCGACCGCGATCAATGAGCGAGCCGCTGCCGGTCGCCAGCCCCCGATCGCGGGTCGAGTGGACCCAGACGACAGACGACACCGCCTGGCGGTAGACCTTCGCGCCGCCGGCCGGCTCCTGCGCTGTGGCCGGAACGGCGAGGGCCGCCAGCGTCAACGCGATCAGCACCCGTCGCATCCGTGGGCCTCCGGTACCGGGATTCGGTCCGTGTATTCTACCCGCCCCTTGCCGTCCCGGGGCCGACCGACGAAACTCACACGGCCGCGAACCCTGCCGAGACCACTCCCATGCCCGAACCGCTTCGCTGTGTGCCGCCGACCGCGTTGATTGCCGGGTGGGACTTCAGCACCGGGTCGGTCAAGTGCCTGGCGTTCGATCTGTCCGGCACCGTCGTCGCCGAGGTCCGGCTGCCGACCGACCTGTGGACCGAGGGCGGCGTCTCCGAGCTGAACCTGATGCAACTGGAGGGCCAGGCGCGGGCGAGCTACCGCGGAATCGTTACCCAGTTGCGGCACATCGGTCGGCAGGCCGACTGGCTAGCAGCCGGCATCTCGGCCACACACCACACTGCCGGACGGATCGATGGGTATGGCAATCAGATTCGCCGGGCGATCTGTTGGAACGACCAAACGCTATCGAAGTACCACGCGGTAGGGCTCGAACGGCTGGGCGGACAGGACCGGGTGCGGGAGTTGATCGGCGGCCCGTGGGCGGTCCGATTCTCGCTCAGTCACTTGGTCAAGGACGAACATACCCTGCCGGAAGAGAACTGGGTGAGGACCGATCTTATCCAGCCACACGGACCTCTCGCAGCCGGCTACCTCACTGGGGAGTTCGGCGTAATCAGCATTTCCTCAGCGGCGTCTACCGGGATGCTCGATCTGAGGTCGGGAGAATGGCGACGAGAGATGCTGGACGCACTGGCAGAGCCGGGACACCGTGACGCGGTGTGGAATAGTCTCCCGAGATTGACCGACATGGCCGAGCCACTTGGCTGCGTTGGGGAGCATCTGGCGAACGAGCCGGCAGTCCGCGGTGGCCCGCGGCCATTTATCTTCCCAACGCTCGACGACCAGGCGGCCGGGTTGGTCGGCGGCGGCGCGGTGGACGCCGGGCAGGTCGCGGTCATCCTCGGCAACTCGGCGGTCGTCAACTCCTCATCGGCCATGCTGCCGCAATCCGGCAATCTCGACGCGATGCGGCTGAACTGGGGGCCGTACCTGTGGATGCGGTGCTACAGCAACGGCGCGCAGTTCCTCGACCGGGTGGTCGGGGCGAAGCCGGACTGGGCGGCGCTCGAAGCGGCGGCGCGGAAGGTGGAACCGGGGTGCGGCGGGGTGGCCGTGCTGCCGTTCGCGCTGAGCGAGCCGAGCATCGGCGTGACCGCCCCGCGGTTCGAGTGGGTGGGCGGCGAACCGGCGGACGCGGGCGTGAAACTACGGGCTAGCTTCGAGGCCATCGCGTACCTGATCGGGCTGGCGGTGAAAGAACACGAGGCGGCCGGGCAGCGGGTGACGCGGGTGACGGTGTCCGGCGGCATCGCCCGCAACGACCTGATGTGCGAGATCCTGGCGAGCGTGCTGAGCAAGCCGCTCGAACGGCTGGAGTCGAACGAGGGCACGGCGCTCGGGGCGGCGGTGGTGGCGCTGGCCGGGCTGGAGAGCCACCGGCGGAAGGAGCAGGGGATTACCG
>DATLIF010000029.1:0-2984 GCA_035539575.1 Fimbriiglobus sp.
GTCGGCGGGGGAGCGGGCGCCCCCCGCCGACTGGCGTCGGCGGCTCGCCAACACTTGACTGGCAATGCACCACGAACCAGCCCTGGCGACTGTCGGCAGCAGCGATCAGTATGCCCCCGGCGACGCGACGACTGGCGGCGGGCCGGGGTGGTAAGCGCGGGACGGGTAGTCGTCGCAGCACATCCGGCAGCCGGTGGCCCAGGTGGTCATCATCACTACGGTGGCGAGGATCAACTTCCTCATCGGACTCCTCCCGGTGCTGGGTGATGGGCGGACGGCCGCCCTTACGGAACCCCGTGGGGTCGGGGCGAGTCCGAGCAGCACGGGTGCCAACGCACCGGGAAGTGGATCGAGTCGGATCTCCCGGTGCCCGGCCAGCGCGTCAGAACGGCGCGAACCCGACCGATCCGGGCGGCCGGTATCAGCGGTGACACCAGACTTATCACTCGGAGGGCGTGCCGGAAAAGTAGCCGCCCGGGTCGGGGAGGCTTGGGCGGCCTCTCACTCGACCCGGGCGGTGTCCCGTAGGCGAACGGAACCTGAGCACGGTGTTTTGGAGAAACCCGGCCTGGGCGAGAGCCGGGTTGGTCGCTGGGCGAGACCGGTTGGGCGATTGTGGGCGTCAATCTGGGCGACGGTCGATTGCGACGAGAGGGGTAAAGCAGTAAATGGGCCACAGTCATAACTAATCCGTTGGATTCGCACAAGTTGCTGTCAGTGTGGGTGTTGCGTCATCGAGATTGAGTCAGACAGGTGAAGGGAAGGGACCATACCCCCGTCGGGGAATCCGGCGCCCCGTCGAATAATCCAACAGAGTGTCGGATCGACGGGTTGACTTCCTGTGGGGCGCGATCAAGGATATGTGCAGGCCGGCTGGTGGCCTCCGAGCTGATTGGGCGACGGCTCGGGTGTCTCAGCCGGCCTTTTTCATTTCCCCGGCCAGCACTTCACTCGATTCCCAATCTCGGCTGCATTCTGCTTCTTACCCCGGGCACGACTTCCGGCAGTTGGGTGTGGGACCGAATCGATCATCGGCCTTGCCGCTTGAACCGCGCCGAGACTTCCTTCCAGTCGGTGACGACGACCCCCAACTCCTTCCAGAACTGCCGGACTACCGGGTCGGCCATCAACCGGTCCTCCCAGACGCGCTGCTGCCAGGAGTTGGTGATCCGCTTGAGCCCCTCGGTCTCCACGGACGGGTGGAAGATGATCTCGTGCAGCCCCGGCGGCAGCGTGCGGACCTGTTCGAGGAACTTCTGTCGCTTCTCCTCGTACGTCTTGCCCGGCGCGACGCTGTGGAAGTCGTCCAGCTTCGGCAGAGGGTAGTCCGCGATGAGCTTGAGCATCTCGTCGGAGAACGGGTAGCCCTGGCCCCGGAACTTCTCGATCGTCCGCGGGGTCATCTCGATGACCATGGCCGGGACCTGCTCGGCGACCGCCAGTTGCAGGTACGCCCGGGTGTAGTCCGGGCGGGCGTACAGCGTGCCCATGTGCGTGTCGATGTGCGACGGCTTCATCCCGAGCTTTCGGGCGCGGGCGAACTGGGCCTTGATCTCGGTGGCGACCTCGTCCGCCGTCGCGGCCTTTGCTACGCCCGCCACGTCGCGGTGGAGGTAGCCGAGCGGGTCCAGGAGTCCCTTGACGCGATCCCGCGGGGCGACCGGGCCCCAGCGGTAGTGCCGCCACTCGCTGGTCAGGGCCAGGTGCAACCCGACGTCGTGGTCCGGGTGCTCGACGCACCAGGCGGCCATCTCGTCGAACCACGGGCAGGGGACCATGACGGCGGCTGAGCGGTACTCGCCCTGGGTTAGCGCCCGCTGGGCGGAGGCGTTGGCCTCGTAGCACATGCCGACGTCGTCGGCGTGGAGGATGAGGACCCGCTTGTCCTTCGGCCAGCCCAGCTGCTCCGCCCACGTCTTGCGGTCGGGCTGCGCGACGGCGGCGGGCGGCCGGCCGAGGGTCAGGACGAGCAGCAGTCCGACGAACAGCCAACGTGTCATCGCGGGTTCTCCGGGCTTGTGGCACCTGTTGACCGCTTTCTTTCTATTGGGATGCGACGACACTTTTCGATTGTCCTTCGCCGCTCACACTGTTGATAATCGTCTCCGCCTACCCCCACCCACGTCCGGATATCCCCATGCTCTCCCGCCGCGACTTCCTCGGCACCGCCGCCCTCGCCGCCGTCGGTTCCGGGATTCGGGCCGACGCCCCGAAGGCCGGCCCGCGCAAGAAACTGGCCGTCGTCACCACCGAGTGGCGGTATCACTCGCACGCCTGGCACATGGCCGAGCGGTTCCTCGCCGGATACCCCGTGAAGGGGCGCTGGCACCGCCCACCGATCGACGTGGTGTCCGCCTACGTCGATCAGTTCCCGAAGCGGGACTTGAGCCGCCAGCGGGCGAAGGAGTCCGGGTTCACCATCTACCCGACCGTCGCCGAGGCGCTGCGGTGCGGGGGCGACCGGCTGGCGGTGGACGCCGTCCTGGTCATCGGCGAACACGGCGACTACCCGGACAACGAGATCGGGCAGAAGAAATACCCGCGGTACGAGTTCTTCCAGAAGGTCGTGGAGGTGTTCCGGAAGGACGGTCGGACCGCCCCGGTGTTCAACGACAAGCACCTGTCGTGGAACTGGGAGTGGGCGCGGGAGATGGTTGACACCGCCCGGGAGATGAAGTTCCCGCTGATGGCCGGCTCCTCGCTCCCGGTGACGCGGCGGATGCCGGCCCTCGACCTGCCGCATGATGCGGAGGTCGGGGAGGTGATGTGCGTGGCGATGGGCCAGGTGGACAGCTACGACTTCCACGCCCTGGAGGTGATCCAGTGCATGGCCGAACGCCGCAAGGGCGGCGAGACAGGGGTGAAGGCCCTCCAGGCGCTGCGCGGCCCTGAAGTGTGGAAACTGCTCGCGGGCCGGCGCGCCGACCTGTTCGGCGCGTGCCTGAGCCGCTCGCACAACCTGGCCCAGGCCCCGACCTACAGCC
>DATLIF010000030.1:0-2893 GCA_035539575.1 Fimbriiglobus sp.
CCATCGGGGTTCTCGGCACCAGTTATCAGTTCATGGCCGGCGTGACGTACCTCGTCGCCGGGGCCTCGGTCGAGTGGCTCGGGTGGCGCGGGGCCGTCTACGTCCCGGCCGCCCTGCTGGCCGCCGCCGCCGTCCACATGCTGGTGTTCTTGCGCGAGTCGCCCGGCGACGCGGCGGACAGGTCGGCTTCCGCTCGACGCCGCGCGACCGAACGGGGACGGTGGACCGAGAACGTCGTGATCACCGTGGCCAATCCGGCCCTGTGGGTGCTGGCCGTCACCCTCTTCCTGCTGGACGCGACTCGCTACTTCTTCCAGGACTGGGGCTTGGCCCACCTGCTGGAGGTGCAGAAGAGCAGCGTGCTAGGGACCGCGATCAAGTACGCCGTCCTGCCCGCGGGGGGGGTCGCGGGGGCGCTGTTCGGTGGCTGGGCCACGGACCGCTACTTCGGCGGCCGCCGCGCCCCGGTCATCTGCGGGCTGCTGGTCCTGCTGGGCGGCCTGACCGTGGCGTACGACGCCCTCTCCCGCACCAACGTCGCGGGCACGGTGGTCCTCCTGTTTTGGATCGGGTTCGCCATATTCGGCTCGCAGGTGTTGCTGGTCGGCACGGCCCCGGCCGACCTGGCCCGGCGCGGCACGGCCGCCGCCGCCGCCGGGTTCGTCAACTTCATGGGCTACATGGGGGCGTTCACCGGCGACCTGGTGACCGGCTACCTCAAGCACCATTACGACTGGCAAACGGCCATCCACTTCTGGGCGGGGTGCGCCGTCGCGGCCGCCGCGGTGGTGGCCGTCTTGTGGCGCGTCGGCCCGCGTCCCGTGGAGGAGTCGGGAACCCGAACCCCGTGACCATCCCCGCATCCTGGCTCCCGACTTCCCGAGGACACCACTCCCATGCAGGCGATCATCATCGGGGCGGGCCGCGGCCAGCGCCTGATGCCGACCACCGCGGACACCCCCAAGTGCTTCGCCGAGGTTCGCGGCCGGCGCATCCTCGACTGGACACTCGCCGCCCTCCGGGCGAACGGCGTCGATCGCATCGCCTTCGTGGGCGGCTACCAGATCGACAAGGTGCGGGCGGCCTACCCGGAACTCACATTCCGATACAACGCGGACTGGCCGAACAACAACATCCTGGCGTCGCTCTTCCACGCCGAGGACCTCATGGGCGGGCCGTTCCTGTGCTCGTACTCGGACATCCTCTTCACCCCCGAGGTGGCCCGCCGGACGCTGGCGAGCCCGGACGACATGGCCCTGGTGGCGGACACCCACTGGCGGCAGCGGTACATGGACCGCACCGAACACCCGCCGGACGACGCCGAGAAGGTGCAGGTCGAGGGCGGGGCCGTGACCCGCGTCTCCCGCGACATCGACCCCGAGCAGGCACACGGCGAGTTCATCGGCGTGGCAAAGTTCTCGGCGGCGGGCGCGGCCCGGCTCCGGGAGCACTACCGCCGGTGCCGGGAGGCCCACGCCGGCAAGCCGTTCCACCAGGCCCGCGTCTTCGAGAAGGCGTACCTGATCCAGTTGTTTCAGGACATGGTCGAGGCGGGCGAGCGGTTCGCCTGCGTGGACACGCCCGGCGGGTACATCGAGATCGACACCCAGCAGGACTTCGACTACGCCCGGCGGCACTGGACCGGGTAACGAGACGTAGGTAGGGACACGGGCCGATGAGCACGAACCAACTGTTCCCGACATCCGTGGTGGGTTCCCTACCGCGGCCGGACTACGTCAAGGACCTCATCAACGAGGCTGCCCCGGTCCCACCGGACGAGTACCGCCGGCTCATGGGGCTGGCCGTCTCCTCCGCCGTGGCCTTGCAAGAGATGGCGGGGCTGGACGTCGTTACCGACGGGGAGTGGTGGCGGAAGTCATACATCGGGGTGATCGCGGAGCTGGCTCACGGCTTCGAAGTGGACCGCTACCCGGACGGCCGGCCGCGGACGGTCGTCGTGGACCGCCTGGCCCCGAAACAGCCCGGCTTTATCGCCCGCGAAGTTGCCTTCCTGAAGACCGTCACCGGCAAGCAGGTCAAGGCGACTCTTCCGTCCCCCGCGCTGCTCGGTGAACGGCTCTGGGACGTCGGGACGTCCGCCCGCGCGTACCCGAAGCGGGAGGACTTCGTCCGCGCTTGCGTGCCGATCCTCCGGGAGGAACTTCAGCGGCTGGTCCGTGAGGGTGTCGGCGTCGTGCAGATCGACGACCCGCATCTTTGTCTGTTCGTCGATCCCAGGGTGCGGGGTCAGTACGCCGACCCGGACCGGGCGGCGGGGTTCGCGGTGGACATGACGAACGAGGTGGTGGAAGGAATAAGTGGGGTCAAACTGGCCGTCCACCTGTGCCGCCGGGCCGGGGCGCGGGCGCGGGGGGAGGCCCGGTTCCAGGGCGGGTACGGCCCGATACTGCCGCATCTCAACCGCCTCAAGGTGCACCACCTCACCCTGGAGTTCACCGCCCCGGAAGCGGGTGACATGGAGGTCTTGCGCGACCTCCGCGAGGATCTGGAGATCGGCTTGGGCTGCGTCGGCACCGAACCCGGGCGGGTGGACACGGTGGCCGAGATCGTCGAGCGGGTGGAGGCCGCCTTGAAGCACCTGGCGGCCGGGCGGATCACGCTCAACCCGGACTGCGGCTTCGCCCCCGGCTCGGCCGCCGTGGTGAGCCTCGATGAGGTCTACCGAAAGCTGAGGAATGAGGCCGCGGCCGCGAAGGTGCTGCGCGATAGGTACGCCTGACCCGGACCGCCGATAGCGGGTCCGCCGGCCGATCATTCCTCCGAGTGCACAGACAGCTTCGCCACACCCTGCCCGACGGGGGCCACGGCCGCCGCGGGGACCCAGCAGCTCCTGCACCGAGCGGATGTCGTGCCCGTCACGTGAATCCTTGGG
>DATLIF010000031.1:0-6514 GCA_035539575.1 Fimbriiglobus sp.
GTATGCCGATGTCCTAACGCCGGAGAGGCTTGTTCGTATGCAGAAGGGGATACGTGAGTTGCGTGCGGAGTACGATCGAAGGAACAAATGGTTGCAAGCGTTGGAAACCTGGAACCGGAAACGGCAGGAGGGGATCGACCAGGAGCGGGCTGAGTTTGAACACCTGAAGAATTTGTACTGTGAGTTATGGCCGGTGTCGAACCTCGCCCCCCCGCCACGCGAGAAGAAGTAACGCGGTCACCAGCCGCATGGAGCTGCGGCACCGTGCGATCCACTCTTCGCGAGGAGTACCATGTCGCTGACGATTCGCATCGCGGCCGTGGCCTGGCTGCCGCTCCTCGCGCTCGGCAGCAGCACCCTCGCGGACGACAAGAAGGAGCCGGGCGAGCCGTACATCGAGATCGACTTCACGCCCATGCCCGGCGACCAGGTGCGGTCAACGATTACCGTCACCGTCGAGACGACGGACAAGGATCTGACCTTCTCCGAGAGGATCACGGTCAAGATGAAGCACGACGCCCTGTGCGACCTGGTGGTCAACATTCTGGGGGACGTCAAGTTCAAGGCGGAGGTGGTGGGCAAGTCGAAGGTGCGGGTGTACGGGCGGACGTTCGGCGAGAAGTTCTACCCCGTCACGAAGGGGTCGGTCACCTCCCCGGACCTGGACAAGGAGCAACTCCCCACCGTCCGGTGCGTCGGCTGGTTCGATCAGCGGCGGCCGTTGGTGCCGGCGGGCTTGGTCATCACTTCCTGCGCCCGGCGCTGGAACTTGGCCATCTGGTCGCGGAGGTTCGAGTCGCCGCGCTGCATCAGGTCCAGCTCGTGCTGGATCTCGGAGCTGAGGCGGCGGAGTTCGGTCTCCTGGCGGGCCAGCATCGCCCGCTCGCGGGCCATGGAGACCTCCATCTCGCGCATCTGGGCCTCCAGCCCCTCCTCGTCGTCGCGGAGCTGGCGGCGCTCCTCGTCGAGCCGCTTCCGCTCCTGCTGGATCTTGGCGCTCTCCTTCTCCAGCTCGTCGCTCCACTCCTCGAGTTCCCCGCGGGTCTTCGGGACGGGCGGGGGCGGGGCCAGTTCGCCCTTGGCGATCTGATCCTCGATCGCGCCGAGGGCCTCCTTGAGCTGCTCGATCTGGGCGTCCTTCGCGCCCACGACCTCGTCGAACTCCTTCTCCTTCGCCAGGAGCTTGTGCTCGGTCTCGCTCGCCTCCTGGAGGAGTTGCTTCATCTCGCCGAGGAGCTTGCGGAGTTCCTTGTTCTCCGACTTCAGCCGCTGCACGTCCGGGTCGTCGTAGCCGGGCATGCCGCCGAGCGCGCCGGCCAGGGAGGCTTCGGGGTCGAGGCGGCTGTTGGTCGGGGTGCGGCGGCTGACCGAGGGCCGCGTGGGCACGGGGTCCGTCGCGATCGGGACCGACGGCGACGGCCGCGTCGTCGCGACCGCGACCACGCCGGACTTGCCAGGCATCCGGAGCTGCGCCAGGAGCTGTTGCGCGGCGCCGATCGTCAGCGGCGCCGACGATCCGGTGCCGGGGGAGGCGTCCGCGCCGTCCGGCTCGACCGCGGGGGCTTCCGCCGCGGGAGCCTCGGCCGCGGTCCCCGCGACCGGAGGAGGCGTGGACGAGAGCAGCCGGCGGCGGAGTTCCGCGGCGGAAAGCGGTGCGGCCTGATCGGATGGGAGGTTGGGGTTCGACATGCGATCGGGCTCTCTGCGGGGCGATGCCGGGCGCGGATCGGGCGCGGGCGAGGCTGAAACTCAATGTGGGTAAAAACTTGGGCTTCTCCCCGGAGCGGAAGAAACCTCGGCTCTAGCCTGAAAGAGCCTAGATTGTGGAACAGGCAAGTCAAATCAAAAGGAAGGGTCGTAACGGCAGGACGGCCCCGGTTGGGCTTCCGGCGGTCGTCCCGCTCCGGCCGGTCGTTACCGTCGCGACACGCGGTGCTTTCGTCCGTCCGCTCCCCATTTCGCCCGGATTCCCCAGGTCGGTCGTGCCGGTTTCGCCGTTCGCCCGGTGGGTAACCCGGACGCGGGGGCCGAGATCCGGTGAACTCGCCAACGGCCGCACGGGGGTCACGTTACACCGGTGTAGACTTGCCCCGTCACCGGTCCGGGTCGATCAAATCGACGGTGCCGTGTACGCCGCCGGGAGTCGGCCCGAAGGCCACTTCCGGCAGGATATCGAGGACAATCGCGTGGCGGACGCGCGACTCCTCGCGGTAAAATCGGGCTACGTTGGTCTTCCATCCGGTCCTGGGGCGCACGCGACCGCACCCCTCCGACCCCTGTAGGAGCGCCTGGGCATGACAATTCTGAGACGCCTCCGGGTGCTGCCCGCCGTGCTGGGCGTGGCCGCCGTCACCGCGGCCGTCGGCACCTCGCTGTTCGGCGACGTCCGGCCGAAGACCGGTCCGGTCAACCCGGCGGACGCCGGGCGGCCCGACGGCGGGCAGTTGCTCGACGAGCTGGCCCTCACCAAGTTCACGAACCTCCCCGCGCTGACGTACCAGCCGCGGGACCGCGAGATGCTCTTCGCCTGGCAGGTGAAGCCGCAGCTCGAGGCCGCCCCGGCCCGCCCGCGCGACGTGATCGTGGTCGTGGACGTGTCGGCCAGCCAGGCCGGCAAGCCGATGAGGCAGGCCAGCCAGATCCTCGGCGGCTACGCCGCGTCGCTCGCCGCGGGCGACCGCGTGAGCGTGTGGGCCGCCAGCACCCCCGCGGCCACGCGGCAGCTCACCCGCGGCTTCTGCGCCCCGGACTCCGACCAGGTCCGCGACGCGGCCAACGCCCTCGTCGAGACCGAGTACGGCTCCGGCGCGACCGACCTGAAGTCCGCCCTCGACAAGGCCCTCCGCGAACTGCCCCCGAACAGCAACCGCCAGCAGTTCGTCCTCTTCCTCGGCGACGGCGAGAGCGCGTTCAACCCCGTCACCGAGGCCGACCGCATCGCCCTCGGCGGCGAGATGGAGCGGAACAACGTCCTCTTCTTCGCCGTGCCGCTGGGCGTGAAGGTGAATCCGCAGAACCTGCACGGCCTGGCCGCGATCACCGGCGGCGCCGTCGTCCGCCTGCAGGAAGACCTCACGAACAAGTCGAACCGCGACGAGTTCGTCGCCCGGCTGAGTGCCGCGGTCGCCACCCCCGTGCTGAAGGTCAAGGACTTCAAGTTCGGCGAGGAGGTCGGCGAGGTGTTCCCGGCCAAGCTGCCCCCGCTGCGCGGCGACCGCACCACGCTCGTGATGGGCAAGCTGGCCCAGCCCGGCGCGGGCGGCGTGTCGCTGAAGGTGAACGGGACGGTGGCCGGCCGCGCGGTGGCGCTGGACCTTGCCGAGAAGCTCCCGGCCCCGCGGGTCGAGCACTTCTTCCTCAACATGATGTTCGACCAGTGGCAGGCGGCCCCGCACAAGGAAGCCCCGGCCATGCTCCAGTCCGACCGGGCGCTGGCCCTCGCGAGCACGCAGGTGAAGCTGTACAAGGACGAGTTCCTGGTGCAGGCGGTGTGGGCCGTCACGCAGTCTCACCTCGACGACGCGACGAACCTGTACAAGGCCGCGCAGAAGATCGACCCGCTCGACCCCGAGGCGGCCGCGGGCCTGGCGCTGATCGAGAAGCTCAAGACCGGCCGCGTGACGAAGGCCGACCTGGAGCGCAAGATCAAGGCCGAGGCCGACGGGCTGAAGGCCGGCGCTCCGAACATCGCCCGCACGGTCATCCAGGAGGTCGCGAAGCAGCCGGATCCGGCCCCCGCGGCCGGCGGCGCGGCGCAGCCCCCGCAGGCGGCCCAGGACGCGATCGCCGAGGCCGCGGCCCGGCGGCAGATCGAGGAGCAGCGGTACCGGGTGCTGGCCGACGCGACCATCCGCCGCGCCCGCCAGTTGCTCCGCACCGACCCGGACACCGCCTACCAGGACCTCAAGCGGCAGCGAGACGAGATCCTCGCGTACGACGCCATCGGCAACCAGGCCCGCTCGCAGATGGTCGCGGATCTCGAGGCGGTGATGCGCGAGATCTTCCTCAAGGGCGCCGAGATCAAGCGGCAGGCCGCGACCGAGCGCGAGGCCGTCGCCCGCACCCGCCAGCGGCTCAACGAGTTCGACCGCGCCGCCGACGAGGAGGCACGGACGAAGAACCGCCTCGACCAGTTCCGCCAGCTGATGAAGCAGGCCCGGTTCGAGCTGGCCTACCAGGAGGCCCAGCTCATGATCCAGGAGCGGGTCGCCCAGGGCAAGTCGATCCCGCCGACCGCGATCGCCAGCTACATCATCGGCCAGCAGGCCACGCAGCTGCGCGAGTGGAACGAACTCCAGCGGCTCCGCCAGGACCGCTACCTCCTGGCGATGATGCAGACCGAGAAGTCGCACATCCCCTACCCCGACGAGCCGCCGGTCCACTTCCCGCCGGCCGCGGTGTGGCGCGAGCTGACCTCGCTCCGCAAGGAGTCTTACGAGAACTCCAACCTCGGCCCCAACCCGACCGAGGCCCAGAAGCAACTCAAGAGCCTGATCGAGAACCAGGAGGTCCTGCTCGAGGGCGTCCAGGACATCACGCAGGTGGGCCTCTTCGACCTGCTCCAGGCGCTCTCGAAGCGGTACGCGGTCACGTTCGTGATCATGGAGGAGCACTTCCGGGCCGAGATGTACCCCGGCGACATCAAGGAGGCCAAGCCGAAGCTCGCGGCGACGCAACTCCGCGGGCTGAAGATGGGCACGTTCCTCGACGTGGTCCTGCTGTCGATGAACGCGACCTACATCGTCCGCCCGGACTACATCGAGATCACCACCTTCAACCGCCGGCTTGAGGAGAAGGTGACTCGCGTGTTCCCGGTCGCGGACCTCGTGATCCCGATCCCCAGCTCGGTGAACCAACAGACCCTCCTCCAGAACCTGGCGGTCCAGAACCAGCAGCTCGCGATCTTCGGTCAGGTGATCGGAGCCGCGAACTTCCAAGGGTTCGGCGGCGCGTTCGGCAACAACCAGGGCGGCCAGTTCGGCGGGGCGCCCGGCGGGTTCAACCCGCTCGGCATGCAGGGGCAGATGATGGGCGGCAACTTCGGCAACCTCGGCGACCCGGGCATGGGCGGGCAGAACCAGGGCTTCGGCGGCGGTGCACTCGGCGTCGGCGGCGGCCAGCTCGGCCAGTTCGGTAACCTCGGCGGACAGTTCGGCATCCAGGGCGGCGACCAGAGCCAGTTGCTCCTGTCCCTGATCGTCGAGACCGTCGCGAAGGGCGAGTGGGCGCAGGCTCCCAACAGCCTGAACGCCCAGCCTGGCATGGAGATGGACCTGCCCATCCTGACCCAGAAGCAACTGAACTCGCTCGGCTACTACCCGCCGGCCCGCGCCCTGATCATCCGCGGGACGAGCCGGTACCACCCGGCGGCGACGATCAAGCTCCAGTCCGCCGACCTCGGCGGTCAGGCGGCCGGGCCGCGCAACCCGCGGGCCGTCGGCGGGCCGGTCGTGATCGGGCCGGGCGGCAACAACCCCGCCGGCAACCCGGACGCGAAGCCGAACGCGGTCGCCGCGGCCGGGCAGAAGCCGACGATGGTGGACCCGAAGGTCGATCCGGAGCAGCGGCTCAAGCAACTGAGTGAGGACCCGCGGCGGCGGTGGAGCGAGGCCATCGCGACCACCGAGGTCGATCCGGGCCTGATCGTCGCGTCGGCCGAGTTCCTGATGGAGATGGACGAGTACGCCTCCGCGGTGGAAGTTCTCAAGGGTGGCCTGCGGAAGGGCCTGGCGACGGACCCGTGGGTCCACGAGTCGCTGGCGGTCGCCCTGCAGATGAGCCAGGGAAGCCCGGCCGAAGTCGAGCGGGCCGCCCTCTCGGCGATCGACCTCGACCCGACCGACTCGAAGGCCTACCTGAAGGCCGCGAAGTTCGAGTCCGAGCAGAAGAACCACGACCAGGCGCTCGCGTTCTCGCGGCGGGCCGCGGAGTGCGCCCCGGACCAGCCGGTGGCCTACGCCAACGCCCTGGCCTACGCCGAGAAGGCGACCGACGTGAAGTCCGACGCGGTCGTGTGGGCCGCCCACAACCTGCTCTCGCGCGACTGGAACATGGCCGACGGCATCGACTACCACGGCCAGGCGAAAGTCCGGCTCCAAGCCCTGATCGGCAAGCTCGCCTCCGCCGGCCAGAAGACCGACGAGTTGCGCAAGACACTCGCCGAGCAGACCCAGCGCGACCTGGAGATCCGGCTGAGTTGGCAGGGCCAGGCCGACCTCGACCTGGTCGTCGCCGAGCCGAGCGGCTCCGCCTGTTCGTCCACGAACAAGCGGACCACCGGCGGCGGCGTCCTGAAGTGCGACGTGCTGGAGCAAGACAACGACCGCTCCGAACTCTACACCGCGGCGCTGGCCTTCAAGGGCAGCTACACGGTGACCGTGAAGCAGGCCTTCGGCAAGCCGATCGGCGGCAAGGCCACCCTCTGGGTGACCAAGTTCAAGGGGACGCCGAGGCAGTCGGTGGACCTCGTCACCATCGACCTGAGTAACCCGAAGCCAGTCGTCATCAAGCTCGA
>DATLIF010000032.1:0-5124 GCA_035539575.1 Fimbriiglobus sp.
CTGGACCTCGAACAGTTGCACGAGGAGTTCCATGCGGCAATCTGTCGCTGGCGACGGAAACCTCATCTGGTGCGATCCTGCTTCGCCCAAGCCGGGTTGAGCATCGAGACCACTTGACCTTCTTTGCGCAGTGATCAGTAATGCGGTGGGCAGCCTCGTGGCTCGGGCACCTGGGCAAGCCGGTGTGGGTGGTGGCCGACGGGGCGTATGCCAAGGCCCCGTTCCTCAAGCCGATGCGGGCACTGGGGGGTGACCGTGGTCAGCCGGCTCCGCAACGACTCGGCGTTGCGGACGGTTTCCGGGCCGCGACGCCCAGGGCAGCGGGGCCGTCGCCGCATCTACGGCGACGGGCGGATCGACCTGGCGAAGCGAGCCGGTCAGCGGCGGGGGTGGGCAGCCGGGACGTTCGACCTGTACGGGAAGCCGACGACGAAGCGGTACAAGACGTTCGTGGCGACGTGGCGACCGGCCGGCGGGGCGATCCGGGTCGTCCTGGTGGATGAGCCGACGGGCTGGGTCGCGTTCTTCTGCTCCGACCCGACTGCGACGGCGGCCGATGTCCTCGCCGGAGTTGCCAACCGGTTCTCGCTGGAAGTGGCCTTCCGCGACCTTAAGGAGGTCATCGGAGCGGGGCAGCAGCAGGTGCGGTTCGTGTGGGCCAGCGTGGGGTCGTTCCACGCCTGCCTGTGGGCGTTCACGATGACCGAGGCGTGGGCCTGGGGGCGGGATGAGGCCGGGTTGGTGGCCCACCGGGCGGCCAGCCCGTGGGACGACGAGCCGCGGCGGCCGAGCCATGCGGACAAGCGGCGGGCGTGGCGGCGGGAACTGCTGGCCGGGGAAATCCGGGCGGCTCTGCGGGCCGGGTCGAGCGAACGGGAAATGCTGGAGGCCACCGAACGCCTGCTCAACCTCGCCGCCTGACCGTTATGGAGTCGCGGAAAGTCGTCATGCCGCCTTGCGGCTCACGGAGAGCATGAAAATGGCGGGCGGCGATCGGGTAACCTGAGGGGTGGCTCGTCCCCGGAGCGAGGCCGAACTGTACTGGTGCCCCAAGCCCGTCGGAAAGTCTGGCCGGACGGCCCCACGACCACGAGACTGTTGCCGCCGCTCGCCCCGGCGAGCACCCAGAGCAGAATGTTCTGACCCCACGCCGTCCCCGGGGCCGGGCCGCTTCTCTTCCCCCGGAGGAACGGCCGTGGACACCGTGTACCCGCACTGCGCCGGGCTGGACGTACACAAGGACACCGTCGTGGCCTGCGTCCGCCACCACGGCGGCGGGCGGAAGGCCCGGCAGGAGGTCCGCACCTTCGCCACCCACACCCGCGCCCTGGAGGAGTTGGCCGACTGGCTGACCGCCGAGGGCGTCACCCACGCGGCGATGGAATCGACCGGCGTCTACTGGAAGCCAGTGTTCAACGTCCTCGAGGGCCGGGTGACGGTGCTCCTGGTGAACCCCCAGCACATCAAACAGGTGCCCGGCCGCAAGACCGACGTCGGCGACTGCGCGTGGATCGCCCAACTGCTCCAGCACGGTCTCCTGACCGCCAGCTTCATCCGGCCGGCCCGGCAGCGGGAGCTGCGGGACTTGACCCGCCAGCGGTCCCAGCTCGGGGCCGAGCAGACGGCGGTGGCCAACCGCATCCAGAAGATCCTGGAGGACGCCAACGTCAAGTTCGGGAGCGTCGTCACGGACATCCTGGGGGTATCCGGGCGGGCCATCCTGGCGGCGATCGTGGCAGGACAGGCCGACCCGGGGGCACTGGCCGAACTGGCCCGGGGGAGGTTGCGGGGGAAGATCCCACAGTTGCGGCAGGCCCTCCGCGGGCGGGTGACCGACCACCATCGGTTCCTCCTGCGGCTGCTCCTGGAGCACCTCGACCACCTGGATCGGTTGGTCGCCCAGCTCGACGCCCGGATCGAGCTGCTCACCGCCCCCGACGCCGAGGCTCTGACCTTGTTGACCACGATCCCCGGGATCAAGCGGCACACCGCCGAGGTACTGCTTGCCGAGGTCGGGCCGAACGTGGACCCGTTCCCGACCGCCGGCCAGTTCGCGAGCTGGGCGGGGATGTGCCCGGGGAACAACGAGAGCGCCG
The DNA here is from genome assembly GCA_035539575.1 of Fimbriiglobus sp. GTDB lineage: Bacteria > Planctomycetota > Planctomycetia > Gemmatales > Gemmataceae > DASSAT01. The sequence goes on from DATLIF010000032.1 coordinate 2,097, forward strand.
GGAAGCGGCGGACGGGTCGGACCCGGCGGGCGAACCGGTGGCTACGGCAGGCAGTGGTCCAGGCCGGGTGGGCGGCCTCGCACTCGAAGACGACGTACCTCGGGGCGAGGTACCGGCGGGTGGCCCGGCGGCGCGGGGCGAAGCGCGCCCTGATGGCGGTCGGCCACACGCTGCTGGTGATCGTCTACCAGGTGCTGCGGCGGCGGGAGGCGTACCGGGAGATCGGGGCAAACTACTACGACCGGCTCCAGCCCGAGCGATTGGCCCGCCACCTGGTCCACCGGCTGGAGCAGCTTGGTCACACGGTCACACTCGAAGCCCGGCCCACCGAAAAACCGCAGCCACAGGCGGGGTGATTTTCAGGTAACCGTTCACGGCGGTAGCCGGTGAGCGTGCGGCCCCATATCTTTCCGGCGGCATGACGCCCCCACCCCTACCCCCCGAGGTCTTCGACGCCCTGCCACCGGCCGTGCAGGCGTACATCCGGTATCTCGAAGCTCGACTCGCCGACCTCGAAGCCCGGCTCGGCCAAACCTCCGCGAACTCGTCGAAGCCCCCGTCTTCGGACCCGCCACACGCCAAGCCGGCCCCGCCCAAGACACCGAGCGGGAAGCAGAGGGGTGGCCAACCTGGCCACCCCAAGCGGACCCGCCCCGACCTGCCCTCGGACACCGTCATCGAGTTGCGGGCTGACATCTGTGACCGCTGCTCACACGCCCTGGCGGGGAATGACCCCGCCCCGCTCCGCCATCAGGTCGTCGAGGTTCCACCGATACGCCCTCACGTCACCGAGTACCGCCGCCACCGGCTCGCGTGCCCACGGTGTGGCCGGGTCACCTGCCCGGCGTTGCCGGCCGACGCCCGGTGTGGGTACGGGCCGCGGGTGCAGGCGGTGTGCGCCCTGCTGAGCGGGGCGTACCGGGTCGGGAAGCGGGGTGTCGCCCGGCTCTGCCAGGACCTGTTCGGGGTGCCGATCAGCCCGGCCGCCGTGTGCGACCTCCAGCACAAGACGGCCGCCGCCCTGGAGCCGGTCGTCCGCGAGGCCCACGATCACGTCGCGGGGCAGCCGGCGAACGTGGACGAGACCGGGTGGCGGGAGGGTCGCCACCGGGGCTGGTTGTGGGTCGCGGTGACTACCCGGGTGACCGTGTTCCTGATCCGCCTGTCCCGCGCCCGGGCGGTGCTGGCCGACCTGATCCCCGGCGGCCCGGGGGTGCTGACGACCGACCGGTACTCGGCCTACGGACACCTCCCGGCGGACCAACGGCAGGTGTGTTGGGCACACCTCCGCCGGGACTTCCAGGCCATGATCGACCGGATGAACGCCGGGTCCGCCGTCGGCGAGGACTTGTTGCTGTACGCCGACATCCTGCTCGCGAAGTGGAAGCGGGTGCGGGACGGGACGATGACCCGCCGGGGGTTCCGGCAGTCCTACCTCGGGTGGATTGGCGAGGAGGTACTCGCCCTGCTCGGCCGCGGGGCCGTGTGCGGGTGCGCGGTCACCGCCGGGGTGTGCCGGGAACTGCTCGGCATTGAGCCGGCCCTGTACACGTTCGCGACCACCGAGGGGGTCGAACCGACCAACAACGCGGCCGAGCGGGCGCTGCGGCACGCCGTCTGTTGGCGGAAGACCAGCTACGGTACGGACTCGCCGACCGGTAGCCGGTTCGTCGAGCGGGTGCTGACCGTCGTGACCACCTGCCGGCAGCAAGGACGGGACGCACTCGACTTCTTGGTCGGGTGCATCCGGGCCGCCCGGACGGGGGAACCGCAGCCGTCACTCATCCGGGCTCAGAACTCGACCCCATGAGCCAGCGACCCCGCTCGGGGTCTTTCGCGGCCCCAGAGGAGGAATGTCGTTGGGGTGGGAGGGTCCGCCGTGAAGCCGCCCCTGTTCGTCCGCCCCCTGTCGGCCGAGGAGAAGCGCGAGCTGGAGGCCGGTCTCCGGTCCCCCGATGCGTTCACCTTGCGCCGGTCCCAGATCCTGCTGGCCAGCGCCCGCGGCCACCGCCCGTCCGAGATCGCCCCCTTCTTGGGGTGTGCCATCGGTACGGTGCATAACACCCTCCACGCCTTCCGGCGCGAAGGCCTCGGGAGCCTCGCTGCCAAAGCAACCGGTCCCAAGCACCCCAACGGGGCTTGGCCCCGGGACCGCGACGGCGAACTGCGGGAGTTACTCCACCGGAGCCCGCGGACCTTCGGCAAGCCGCGGAGCCTGTGGACACTGGCCCTCCTCGCGGACGTCTGCTTCGAGCAGAAGATCACGGCCCGGAGGTTTATCGGCGCAGGCGTTCAGCACCATCCTGGCCAGACTAGACATCAACTGGAAGCGGGCGCGGGACTGGATGACCAGCCCGGACCCCGAGTACGCGGCCAAGAAGGCCCACCGGGACGAACTGCTCCGGCTGTCCGCCGACCACCCGGAGTGGGCCATCGGGTTCGAGGACGAGGTGTGGTGGAGCCGGGTCGCCCAGCCCAAGGTGCGGGCGTGGACGGGCGGGCCGCCGCTGAAGGTGCAGGTCCTCACATCCGAGGATGGCGACCCCGACCCGGACGCGATCGCGTGCTATGGGTTCTACCGGTACGACACACGCAAGGTCACGGTCCGGTTCGTCGAGGGGCGGCCAGTCGGGGATCTCACGGCCCAGTTCCTGGAGTGGCTGTGCTGGGAGGTGGGTCGAGAGGGGAAGAAGGTCTTGGTGGTGATCTGGGACGGCCCCTCATGGCACACCGCCGAGGCGGTGGCCGGTTGGGTGGATGGGCAGAACCGGCGGGCCGAGCGGGGGGAGGGGGTGCGGGTGGATCTCTGCGAGTTGCCGGCGGCGAGCCCGTGGCTGAACAACATCGAGCCGTGCTGGACGCACGCCAAGAAGGCCGTCATGGAGGCGGACCGGAAGCTGACGGCAGCGGAGATCACGGCTCGGGTGTGTGAGCACTTCGGATGCGAATCGCTTCCTTACCTCAAGACGACCTCGCCAGATGAAATGGAGGACGCCACCTCAGTCGATGCAGCACCGTGAACGGTTAC
>DATLIF010000033.1:0-5001 GCA_035539575.1 Fimbriiglobus sp.
GCGAAGTCCTGGATGCCGCCCGGCGTGGCCGGGTCGAGCGGGACGGTCGTCTTGCCCTCGACCCCGAACGACCCGTCGAACGACCCGTCCGGGTTCAGCCGGACGACCGCGAAGTCGCCGCTGCCAGAAACCCGCCCGAGGAAGATGGACCAGGACCCGGTGTACCCCGCCAGGACGATCCGCCCGTCCGGCTGCAGGAAGGCGTCGGCCGCCTCATTGTCGGCGCTACTACCCGAGCCGAGCGAGAAATGGACCTTCCCGGTCCCGGCGAACGACCCGTCCAGCGACCCGTCCGGGTTCAACCGGGCGACCGCGAAGTCTCGCCCAAAGTTGATCCCGTGTAAGTTCCTGGCTCCGCGAACCTCTGCCGCACCAGCCACCACGATCTTCCCGTCCGGCTGAATCACAACCGCGGACGGCTCGTCTCTCAGTTCGTTGGTACCGAGGTCAAACGGGATGGTCAGCCGGCCGTCGGCGTCGAATGATGGGTCGAGAGAACCGTCCGGGTTCAGCCGGACCACCGCGAAGTCGGTGTTAAACGCGCTGGAGCCATCTGGAGCCAGGAACGCCTCCCCGGTAACCACGATCTTCCCGTCCGGCTGGATCGCGACCGCGGACGCCGAACTGGTCCCCGTACCGACCGCAACGAGGACTTTCCCGCCGGTCCCGAACGCGGGGTCGAGACTGCCGTCCGGGTTCAGCCGGACGACCGCGAACTGATTGTCCGAATAGGGGTCCGACGTGACCCGTGCGTTCCCAACAACGACGACCTTCCCGTCTGCCTGGACGGCGACTGCGGACGCCGAGCTGTTGCCTGCGCCGACCGGAACGAGGACCTGACCGCCGACACCGAAGGCGGGGTCGGGCGCGCCGTCCCGCGTCATCCTGGCGACGGCGAAAGCGTCCGGGGTTCCCGCCGACGGGTTGCCGGCGGTCCCGACCACGACCATCTCGCCGCCCGGGAGCACGGCGACGTCCGCCGCGGACGAGCGTCCGCCTGCGGCGTCGAAGGGGACGTGGGCCTGGCCCCCGGTCCCGAATGTCGGGTCGAGGTCGCCGGCGGCGGGGGCGGTGCGGTCTTCGAGCGGCTCGCAGCGCAGAAGGCGGGACGGCGTCGGCATCGGTCGAGACCCCGTGAGTAGGCGACGGGAGGCACAGACCCCGGCGCCGCGGGGCCACAAGTAGAGACGTTGTCCCGTTGCGAGCGGTTTGCGGCAACCCCGGCCACCACCGCTACGCACATACCGACCGGCCTGCCCGACCCGCTAAAATCACAAGGTTCGCCGAACCGCCGCCACCGGAGTCCAGACATGGCCGCCACGTTCCAGCTCGAAAGCGAGTACCAGCCGGCCGGCGACCAGCCGAAGGCGATTGAGCAACTCGTCGAGGGCTTCCGCGACGGCAAGCCGATCCAAGTGCTGCTCGGGGCGACCGGCACCGGCAAGACGTTCACCGCCTCCAACGTCATCACGGCGCTCAACAAGCCGACCCTGGTGCTGGCCCACAACAAGACCCTCGCGGCCCAACTCTACAAGGAGTTCAAGGGCTTCTTCCCGCACAACGCCGTCCACTACTTCGTCAGCTACTACGACTACTACCAGCCCGAGGCGTACATCCCCCAGCGCGACATCTACATCGAGAAGGACTCCTCGATCAACGAGAACATTGACCGCCTCCGGCTGGCGGCCACGTCGGCTCTCGTCAGCCGTGAGGACGTGATTATCGTGGCCTCCGTGTCGTGCATCTATGGGTTGGGCTCGCCGGCGGACTACAAGCGGATGGTCGTGCGGCTCGTCAAGGGCGAGAGCATCGACCGCGACAACTTGCTAATGCGGCTCATCGACATCCAGTACCAGCGCAACGACATCGCCTTCGAGCGCGGCAAGTTCCGCGTCCACGGCGACACCATCGAGATCTGGCCGTCGTCCGAAGAGTACGGCTATCGCGTCGAGCTGTTCGGCGACGACGTGGACGCGCTCAGCATCATCCACCCGGTATCGGGCGAGACGATCCGCACGCTCGACGAGGTCTACGTCTACCCGGCGAAGCACTTCGTCACCTCGGAGGAGCGCGTCCGCGAGGCGGTCAAGGGCATTGAGCAGGAGTTGGCCGAGCGATTGGAGCAGTTCAAGACCGAGGGCAAGCTCCTCGAAGCGGAGCGGCTGAAGGCCCGCACCCGGTACGACCTGGACATGCTCCGCGAGGTCGGCTACTGCTCCGGGATCGAGAACTATTCGCGCTGGTTCACCGGCCGCAAGCCGGGCGAGCCGCCGTACTGCCTGCTCGACTTTTTCCCCGACGACATGCTGATGGTGGTGGACGAGTCGCACGTCACGCTGCCGCAGGTCCGCGGCATGTACCACGGCGACCGCAGCCGCAAGGAGACGCTGGTCGAGCACGGGTTCCGCCTGCCGAGTGCAATGGACAACCGGCCGCTGAAGTACGACGAGTTCGAGAAGCGGCTGAAGACGTGCCTGTGCCTCTCCGCGACGCCCGGCACGTACGAGTTGGAGAAGACCGGCGGCGAGGTGGTCGAGCAGGTGATCCGGCCGACCGGGCTGGTGGACCCGGTGATCCACATCAAGCCGGCCCGCGGCCAGGTGCAGGACTTGATCCAGGAGATCGAGAAGCGGACCGCGCGGAAGGAGCGGTCGCTGGTGACGGTGCTGACCAAGCGCATGGCCGAGGACCTGGTGAACTACTTCCGCGACAGCGGGGTGCGGTGTAAGTGGCTGCACTCGGAGCTGGACGCGATCGAGCGGGTGACGACGCTGCGGGAACTGCGCGAGGGGGCGTTTGATGCGCTGGTGGGGGTGAACCTGTTACGGGAGGGGCTGGACCTGCCGGAGGTGTCGCTGGTGGCGATCCTGGACGCGGACAAGGAGGGGTTCCTGCGTTCGGAAACGTCGCTGATCCAGACGATCGGGCGGGCGGCGCGGAACGTGAACGCGGAGGTGATCCTGTACGCCGACAAGGTGACGGACTCGATGCAACGGGCGATCGGCGAGACGGGCCGCCGGCGGGAGGTGCAACTGAAGTACAACGCCGAACACGGCATCACGCCGAAGACGGTGCAGTCGGCGATCAAGAGCGTGCTGGAGGAGGAGGTCGAGGCGCACCAGTTGGCGCAGGAGGTGGCCGGCAAGGAGGGCGAGGACTATGTGACGGAGGAGTTCCTGGAGGCGTTGCAGGCAGAGATGCTGGAGGCGGCGCAGAACCTGGAGTTCGAACGTGCGGCGCTCTTGCGCGACAAGCTGGCGCAGCTCAAGGGCGAGAAGGTGGCGACCCCGCAAACGAAGGGCCGCCGCGGCCGGGGGGCGTGGAAGAAGGGGTGAGTAGGCTACAGACTCAGGCTTGACCCAAACCCCCAGACATGGTCTGGTTCCCGCAAGGAGGCTGACATGGCCATGTCATTCGCGCTCGCCGTTCGGGGATTGTTGCTCTACGGGGCCGTTCAAATCGGACCCGCCATCTCGGAGCCGCCCGCTCCCGGGGACAGCGAGTACATGTTCGTTCAGGACACGAAACATACGGTGAGCATCTTGCGCGGCGGCTACATGCTCGTTGGTAAACTGGATGGCCGAGGCAATTTCACCGAGGGGTATAGATATCACGCCAGTGAACCACGAAGCAGTGGTTCGGGCGGACCAGCACGAAACCGCTTCGCCTCGATCAGACCGGAGAAGGCGTATGAGTACCACTCGGGGATACTGATTCCTGGCGAGATGTACCCGGACGGCACTTTCTTGCCCCAGGTGGGTGGAACGATCATCAAGTTCGCCGACTACAAGATGACCGCGAAGAGCCCACCCATCTGGAACTTGCCCGGCTGGTTCGTGCCACGGAAACATCCAGCCGGTGACAAGAAGTAAGTTGGAACGCGGAACCGGGGCCGGGGGGCTCGCAACGCTGGCAGGAGGCCCAGCCTCGATCTTGGCCGGGGCCCGGTCTACGGCCGATTCACCCGCCGCAGCCAGTAGCTCGCCGGCGGGTGTCGGCCGCCGCGCACGGCGGTATCCCGGCAACTCCCCCTATCTGCACGCCGGCTTCACGCAAGCGCTGCTGTCTTCACCCCGAAGGGGTGGGAGTTCTCAGCCCGGGGCAACGCCCCGGGTATCGTCGGCGCACCGGGATGAGCCCTGAAAGGGCGACACAACGCACGCCCAGACGGTGTGTCGCCCTTTCAGGGCTCGGAACCTGGCGTCCCCGAGACCCAGGGCTGCGCCCTGGGCTGAGAACTCCCACCCCTTCGGGGTGAAGACGGATGGGGGAGGTGGTTGTCCCGGCTCAATCCCAGACGTATCGCTCGTCCCACTCGACCCCGTGTCGGCGGAGAAGCTCCCGGAACTCGTCCTGGAACGTACTGGCGCGGTGGTGGTCCTCTTGATTCGCGATGTACGCCGTCACCTGCTCGGCGTTCGACGGGCTGACCGAGAACGCCCCGTACCCGTTCTGCCAGTAGAACCCGGGATGCACGTTCGCCTTGGCCCACTTCGACGACTCCTTCTTCACCTCCTCCACCGCCTTGCTCAGCGACAGGGTCCGCGCCAGCACGAACAGTAAGTGAACATGGTCCGACATCCCGCCGACGATCACCACCGGGCAGTCGATGTCGTTGAGTGTGCCGGCGAGGTAGGCGAACGTCCGGTCGCGACGATCGGCCGCGATGAACGGTTCGCGGTTCTTGGTGCTGAACACGAGGTGGACCAGGACCCGCGCGAGGGATTGGGGCATGGCGACGAACTCGTGTCCCAGCCCTTCGGGCTGGGAAGGGTGTGGGACGCGGTTCACCCCGGGCGTTGCCCGGGGCTGAGGGCTCCCAGTCCTTCGGACTGAAAACCCGCCAGCCGGCCACCAGTTCCGCAAACTACTGCCGGCAAGGCAGCGATCGCTGTCACGAGAGTGTACCACGAGCCACGCCGCCGGCGGTGGGTTGGGAGTCGGGTTACTGCCCGCCGCGCGCGAGGGTAGATTGGTCGGGGAAGAGGTTCCCATGACCCC
>DATLIF010000034.1:0-6182 GCA_035539575.1 Fimbriiglobus sp.
GCCGGCTCGACCCGGTGTTCGTGCAGGCGGTGGAGGCGGCGGCCCCGCTGCACGACATCGGCAAGGTGGCGATCCCGGACCGCGTCCTGAACAAGCCCGGCCCGCTGACCGCCGACGAGCGGGCGCTGATGCAGACGCACACGTCCGTCGGCGCCGACACGCTGGCGGAGGTCTCGGCGCGGTATCCGTTCGCCACCGGGTTCTTCCACATCGCCATCGAGATCGCCCGGCACCACCACGAGCGGTGGGACGGCGCCGGCTACCCCGACCGGCTGGCCGGGGAGGCGATCCCGCTGTCGGCGCGGCTGGTGGCACTGGCCGACGTGTACGACGCGCTGCGCAGTCGGCGCGTGTACAAGGCGGCGATCACGCACGCGGAGGCCGTGGGACAGATGCGGGAGCGATCCACCGGGCACTTCGACCCGGCGCTGCTGGACGTGTTCGGCCAGGTGTCAGGGCAGTTCGACCGCATCTACCAGGAGACGAGAGACTGAGGAGTGTCGATCCGCTTCGGTTTCCTCAATTCAACGATTGATCGCCTTCTGGCGAGCGATTAACTTACCTTTCTCACCGAACGACCCGTTCGCGTCCGGACTTCTCACCCCGGCGCCCCCCCGTTGCCCGTCGAGCGGCCGAAACGGGGCGGTCACCGGACGGGTTTCCTTGCGTGAGACCGGCAACACCGACCCGCACCCGGCCCGTCCGGCCTGGAGAATCCCCGTCATGCCGTCGTCGCCCACCCGCCGTACCGTCGCCGTCGGGCTGTTGACCACCCTTGGGCTGCTTGCCGGGGCGGTCCCGGCCGAGGCCGGGGTGGTCTTCGGGCTGACGGGCAGCACCCTCGCCGGCGGGTTTCGGTGGGACGCCGCCCCGCGGACGCTCGGCGGGTTGGAGCGGTCACTGGACGATGGCCTTCGGTACTCCGTCTCGGGCGGGTCGTACCAGGCGTTCCGGGACTCCTACACATGGTCCGGAACGGCGCCGTCGGTGGCCGCCTTCCAGGGGGCCGTCGAGCAGGCGTTCGGCGCCTGGACGACGACCGACCCGGTGACCGGGGTACGGGGGATGTTCACGTTCCGGCCCGACTTCGGGACGGCGGTCAACACGGCCATCGTAAGCAACGTCCGCCAGGGGGCGGAGATCGACATCCACGCATTCAACTTCGGGGACACCGGAACCCGCGGGGACACGTTCTTCAGCGCCGTCGGCGGGTCCGTCACCCTGACGTCCGGGACGACCGGGTACGCGGCCGCCCCGATCTCGGGGGCGGACATCCGGATCAACAACAACCCGGGGGCGGTTTACACCCTCGACCTGTTCCGCCGCCTGCTGACCCACGAGATCGGGCACGCCATCGGGCTGGGGGACGTCGAGGGGGACTTCAACCCGGGTGCGTTCATCGACGACAACCTGGACGTGTCGTCCAGCTCCGCCGCCCTGGCCACCCTGACCAATTCCTGGGCCTTGCTGGTCAACCCGCTCGACCCGTCGGCGTCCAGCGGGCTGTTCCGGACCACGGCCCCGTACGCCGACCCCGGCGTGCTGACCACTGGGGTGGACCTCCTGATGGAGTCCCGCGGCCTGGGGATCGCGCCCGGCAACCCGATCGGCAATCAGGTCCCTCTGACCAACGACGAGTACGGGACCCGGCAGTTCCTCTACCCCGACGCCCAGCCGGTCCCCGAGCCGGCCGCCTTGTTGGCGCTCGGGGCGGGGACAGTCGGGTTGCTCCGGCTCGCCCGCCGGCGCCGGGCGGAGTGACCCCGACCGCCGGCCGGCCGCGCGGGTCGGTGACCGCCTTCTCGACCATCTCCAACGTCGATCGGCGGCCGGGCGGCTCGACCCGGTCCGGCTGACGACGTACACTGGGTTCCGGTCTGGACCCACCCCGGGAGGCCTTTGCCATGCCCCGCTGCTTTCGACTCGCCAGCGCCGTCGGGGCCTTGCTCGCCGTCGCAGCCCCGGCCGCGGCCGACCCGCCGGGGCTCAAGCCGCTGGCCATCGGGGCCGCGGCCCCGGACTTCAAGCTGCCGGGGGTGGACGGCAAGGACTACACCCTGAAGGACTTCGCCGCCGCGAAAGTGCTCGTGGTGGTGTTCACCTGCAACCACTGCCCGACCGCGCAAGCCTACGAGGACCGGCTCATCCGGATGCACGAGGACTACAAGGGCCAGGGCGTCACATTGGTTGCGATCTCCCCGAATGACCCGCTGGCCGTCCGGCTCGACGAACTGGGCTACAGCGACCTGGGCGACTCGTTCGAGGACATGAAGGTGCGCGCGAAGGAGCAGAAGTTCCCGTTCCCGTACCTGTACGACGGCGAGACGCAGAAGACGTCCATCGCCTACGGGGCGCTGGCGACCCCGCACGTGTTCGCCTTCGACCAGGATCGGAAGCTGCGCTACGCCGGCCGGATCGATGACGCGGAGGTCAAGCAGGTCAAGTCCCACGACCTCCGCAACGTGCTCGACGCGCTGCTGGCCGGCAAGCCGGTCCCGGTCGAGACGACGCGGGTGTTCGGCTGCTCGACGAAGTGGGCGGACAAGCGAGCCGACGCGAAGAAGTCGCTGGAGCGGTGGAACGGGGAGCCGGTGAAGCTGGAGGAGATCGACGAGGCCGGGGTCGCCGCACTGGCGAAGAACGACACGAAGAAGCTGACGCTGGTGAACGTCTGGGCGACGCACTGCGCCCCGTGCGTGACCGAGCTGCCGGAGTTTGTGACCATGAACCGGATGTACCGCGGCCGGGACTTCCGGCTGGTGACGATCAGCCTGGATGACCTGGACCGGAAGGACAAGGCGCTGGAGATGCTGAAGGGCAAGCACGTCTCCGCGACGAACTACATCCCCGCGATCAAGGATCGCGACCGGTTCGCGGACCTGCTGGACAAGGAGTGGCAGGGTCCGCTGCCGCACACGCTCTTGATCGCCCCCGGCGGCAAGGTGGTCTACCGCAAGACCGGCGCGATCGACCCGCTGGAGGTCAAGCGCGCGGTGGTCGGCTACCTCGGCCGGACCTACGCGGCGAAGAAGTAGCGGCCCCTCCTCGGGGGCCGCGACATTGCGGTCCGGTCATTTCTTCGCGGCGGTCTTCTTGGTGGTGGCCTTCTTCGCCGCCGGCTTCTTCGCGGCGGCCTTCTTTTTGGCCGCCGGCTTCTTCTTGGTCTTGGTGCCGGTCAATCCGACGGCCTTGCCGACCGATGTGGCGGCGCCCGTCACGGCGTCCAACACCGTGTCCGCGGCCTTCGCGAGCGTACTCTTCTTCTTCGCCATCGGGAATGCTCCTCCGGGTACGGTGGTCGGATGGGCGAGGTCGGACCCATTCTTGCGACCCGCCCGGCGAAGTGTGAACAGATTCCGACGAGAAGTGCAACGTCACCCGGCCCGGAGTTCCAGTTGTGCGCGCCGTGCGGCCTCGACGATCTTGCTCTCCCAGTCGAGGTCGTCGGGGTGGAACGGGAACGTCACCCCACGGCTGCTGTTGACCACTGCGCCGAGGCCGTCGCCGCGGTACGCTGCCCGCACGTCCGCTGCGGAGCCGCCCTGGGCGCCGTAGCCGGGCACGAGGAACCACACGTCCGGCAGCGCGGCGCGCAGTTCGGCCAACTCTTTCGGGTGCGTCGCGCCGACGACCGCGCCGACGGCGCCCAGCCCGCACTCGCCGAGCGTCGGGGCGTTCCACCGGGCGACCGCGTCGGCGACGTGGCGATAGACCGGTTTGCCGTCGCAGACGAGGTCCTGGAACAGGCCGGCCCCCTTGTTGCTGGTGCGGACCAGCACGAACACCCCGCGATCGGCATTCGCCGCCGCGGTGATGAACGGCTCGACCGCATCCTCGCCGAGGTAGGGGTTCACGGTGAGGGCATCGGCGTGGAAGGTCTGGAAGGCGGCCGCGGCGTATGCCTCCGCGGTGCTGGCGATGTCGCCGCGCTTGGCGTCGAGAATGGTGACGAAGCCCATGCGATTCGCTTCTTGGAGAAGCTCTTGCAGTTCCACCATCCCGTCTGGGCCGAACCACTCGAAGAACGCAGACTGGGGTTTCACAATCCCGGCATAGGGTTCAATCAGCTCAAGCACCTTACGACCAAACCCCAGCAATGCACCGGGTGGATAGTTACGCCACTTCTCCCGGAACGCCGTCGGCAGCATCTCCCAGCGCGGGTCGAGGCCGACGCACAGCGGCCCCTTGCGGCGGACGGCGTCGGCGAGGCGGTCGGGGAACGAAGGCATGGGTGACTACCGCCCGGTCACGTCGCGGAGGATGCCGGCGCTGGAATCGACGATCCGCCGACGGCGACTGCTGCGGGGCTCGGCCGGCTCGGCCTGCATCCGCTTCAGGTCGTCCAGGTTGGCCTGGCAGTACGCGCAGCCGACCGTCTTGAGGTGGAACTCGACGTAGTCGTACAGGTCCGGGTCGAGCGCCTGCATGAGGAAGCCGCCGAGTTGCTCCCGCGACGGGCAGGAGAGCCGCTCGCGCCGCCACACCGCGCCAACCGAGTGCTCGCCGCGGTCCACCTCCTGGCGGACCTGGTGCAAGAGTGCCTGCACCGCCGGTTGTTCGCGGACCGCCTTCTCGATGGCGGTGAGTTCGGCGTCCGGCAGGGCGTCGTTGAGGTAGTCACGGAGGACTTCGCGGGTGATCTCGGGCATGGCGCGGGTCCGGCGGACGGGAGGGGCCACCGTCTATCAAACCCGGAAACCATTGCCGCGACAAGGGGAGGGCGGGAATGACGAATCTTCTCGTTCCCAAGCTCTGCTTGGGAACGCAGGTCCGCCAAGCTCCGCTTGGCGGGTCGGTCGGGCATCGAAGCTTGGGGCTGGCGGATCAACCCCACTGAGGGTAATACACGCGAAGCGGAGCTTCGCGAACGGCGTTCCCAAGCAGAGCCTGGGAACGAGGAACGGAGGGGGCCGTGACCTACGACGCGATCGTCCTCGGGGTCGGCGGGATGGGGTCGTCGGCCCTGTTCGAGCTGGCGCGCCGCGGCCGGCGGGTGCTGGGGCTGGAGCAGTACCCCCTGGTCCACGACCGCGGCAGCTCGCACGGCCACACCCGCATCATCCGCCGCGCGTACTACGAGCACCCGGCCTACGTCCCGCTGGTGCGGCTCGCCTACGAGCGCTGGTACGACCTGGAGCAACGCACCGGCCGGCACCTGCTGACCGAGTGCGACTGCCTGACCGTCGGCCCGCCGGACGGAGAGTTGGTCCAGGGCGTCCGCCGGTCGGCGGCCGAGCACGGCCTCTCCATCGAGGAGCTGACCGCCGCGGAAATCGTGCGGCGGTTCCCGGCGATTCGGCCCGGCGACGAAATGGCCGGCGTACTGGAACACGGGGCCGGGCTGCTTTACGTCGAGGAGTGCGTGAGAGCACACATTGACAGCGCGGTGTCACTCGGGGCACAGGTTCACGCCGAGGAGCCGGCGGTCGGGTGGGAGCCGGACGGCGATGGCGTTACGGTGAGAACCGCGAAGGGGACGTATCACGCGGCGCGGCTGGTCGTCACCGCCGGGGCGTGGGCGACGCGCCTCCTGGCGGACGTCGGCGTGCCGCTGACGGTGATGCGGCAGGTGCTCTTGTGGTTCGCCCCGACGGATCCCGCGCTCTTTCGCCGGGACCGGTTCCCAATCTACCTGATGGACACACCGGACGGGGCGTTCTACGGGGTGCCGGCGATCGACCCACGCGGGCACAAGGCGGCCCGCCACTACGGCGCCCCGGAGTTGCCCGGCCCGGACGGCGTGGACTGGGCAGTACGCGACGCGGACGAGACGCCGGTGCGGGCGTTCTTCCGCAAGCATCTCCCGTCCGCCGACGGGCCGCAGACGTTCGGTCAGGTCTGCATGTACACGCTGACGCCGAACCGGCACTTCGTCATCGACGTGCATCCGAAGTGGCCGCAGGTGGTGCTGGCGGCCGGGTTCTCGGGGCACGGGTTCAAATTCGCCTCCGCGGTCGGCGAGGTTCTGGCTGACCTGGCCGAGAGCGGGCGGACGCCGCACCCGATCGACATGTTCCGGCAGTGTCGGGGGCTACCGTCGGCCTACTGAATCGCAGGTAAGTAAAGCTATTGATTCGATCACGTTGGGAACGGCAGTTTGCAGCGGTCCCAGAGGGCACGCAGGAGTTTCGGATCGAATTTCAGTTGGATGAGTCGATCCATCACGGTGTCGTCGAGTTCGG
>DATLIF010000035.1:0-2728 GCA_035539575.1 Fimbriiglobus sp.
AAGCAGAAGTAGGTGGTGGGGTGGTGGGGTGGTGATATGAGAGGTGTCTTTTCACCACCTCACCACCTCACCACCTACTTCTGCTTCTTCAAGACGCCGTGCTCGCCCAGTATCGCCCAGAGCCGGTCCCAAACCTCGACCGCGGTCGGCGATGCGGCCCCGTTGCCGGACCACGACTTCGCCACCGCGTTGAGTAGCGCCACCGCTTCCTCCTCCAGCGGCTCGGGAGCGCCGCCGCGCACCCGGGGCGGGGCCTCGCTCGGTGGGATCTCGCTCGGCTGCGCCTCGCGGCTAACCGTCTCGCGGCGCCGCTTGCCGTCGAGCGCCTCGTTGCACAGACGGTCGGCGTCGGCGTTCTGCGCCCGGCGGACGTGCGTCAGCGTCACCCGGTCGAACCGCTTGCGGAGTTGCTGCGCCTCCGCGTACAGGTCTTGCAGGTCCGGGTGCTTGACGCGGTACTCGCCGTTCATCTGCTTGACGAGCAGTTCGCTGTCACTGAAGACGGCCAGGGTCTTCACCCCCAGTTCGGACGCCCGCTCCAGGGCGTGGACCAGCGCGGTGTACTCGGCGACGTTATTGGTCGCCTTGCCGATCGGCTCCGCCTCCTCGACCACCGGCAGGCCGGGCCGCCGCAGTACCAGCGCGTAGGCCGCCGGGCCGGGGTTGCCGCGGGCGGCGCCGTCGATGTGGACTGTCGCGGTCGGTTCGCTCATGGGGTTCGCTCGCCTTAGAATGACCGGCATTGTAGTCGGGGGCGAGCGATGGGCGAACGCTGGTTGATCCTGGAAACGTCCGGTCGCGGCGGTCGCGTCGGCGTGGCCGTCGGCGGGCGCGTGGCCCGGTCGGCGGACCTCGACCCGGCCCGGCGGCACAACCGCGACCTGGCCCCGACCGCTGCGGCCCTGCTGGCGGCGGAAGGCATCAAACCCGCGGAGTTGACCGGCGTGATGGTCAGCGTCGGCCCGGGGAGCTTCACCGGGCTGCGCGTCGGGGTTATGTCGGCAAAGGCGCTCGCCTACGTGACCGGCTGCCGGCTGGTAGCGGTGCCGACGTTCCACGCGATCGCGGAACAGTCGCCGGCCGGGGCGACCGTCGAGGTCATCTCGGATGCGCTGCAGGGGCTGGTCTACGCCCAGCGGTTCCGGTGGGTCGATGCGGAACGGTGGGAGCCGGCGGACGAGTTGCGGATCGTGCCGGCGGCGGACTGGGCCGGGCGGTTGACGGCCGGCGTCTGGGTGAGTGGTCCGGGGCTGGACGTCCACGACCGGGCCATCCCGGCGGAGGTGCCGCGGGTGCCGGCCGCGGACCGGGTGCCGGGGCTAGCGGCGGTCTATGGTGTCGGGCTGCGACTGGTGCCGCTGAGCGCGGCCGAGGTGATGCGGCTCGAACCGCTGTACCTGCGGCCCAGTTCCGCCGAGGAGAAGGCGGCGCGGGGTTAGCCGGGCACCGGCCCACCTCCGAGAGGGAAAGATAACGGCCGGGGGAACACCCCGGCCGCATCGTTTACTTCACCCGGTTGCGGTTACTTCATCCCGCCCGCCGGAGGCACCGCCGGTTTCTCCGGCATCACCTGCGGTGCCGGGATCAGCGTGGACGGCTGGCCGTTGAAGACCGGCTGGCCGTTGAAGACCGGCGCGCCGGAGTAGGTCGGCGGGACGGTGTACGTCGGCATGCCGCCGTTGAACACCGGCCCCGTGACGGGGGGTGGCGCGCTGACCGCGATCGGCCCCGATGGCGGTGAGAAGCACGCGCACTCCGCGGGACCAGGGCCGGCAACCATCGGTGGCGCGGCCATCACGGGGGCGCTCATGACCGGGGCGCTGGCGATTGGGGCGGGCGACGCCGGTGTATAACAGTGCGGCCAACAGCCTCCGCACCGCCACAGCCACGGCCGGAACATGCCGTGACACCCTGTGGAGGTCAGACTCGTCGCAGCGAACAGACAGCCCAGTAATACGGTGCGTCGGGACATGGCGTGACGAACCTCCTGATTCGCGTCCCCGGTGTGCAACAGTGAGAGGCGGTCGCGCGGCCGCGCCGGGGGGCTGGTCCTCGACCGTCACGCGAGTATGCCCCAGCCGGGAAGACGGGCAAGCAGGGGAAACGGGGAATCATCCCGTAAGCGAGTTAAAGTGGGCTCGACGGCGCGACCGGCGAAACCCGACGGGTCAGGAAAGGAGGGCGGGATAGGAGCGTCCCACGCGGTCCGCAGTCTGGCGCGGTCCGCACGGGACGTTGGTGTGTGACGGCGAGGCTCCGTCCCGCACCGTCGGCGAGGCAAACCGCTGGCGGAACGGGTCAAGTTACCGGCAGGTGTCGCACGGTTCGGCGACCGGGGCGTAGCTGACCGACCCGTTCTTGCAGCAGCGGTTCCGGCCGCAGCCGACCGCCGACGTGAGGAACGCCACTACCGCAACGATCAAAAGCGTCCGCCTGGCGAACATGTCTCGGGTCTCCTGGGTGGGCGAGCGGCCGCCGTCCCTGGCCGATGGACCCCTCCGCGGGGCCGGGTTCCGTCCCGGAGTTGCCACGCAACGCCCGTGCCGTGCATCCTCGCAACGCTCCACCCTAGGGCCGGCTTGCGCGGCGATCAACGAGGGCTTTAACGAATCCCGCGAGGTCCGCCGGAATCCGTGGCGGATATAACGGTCCCTCGAACGACACCGGTCCGGCAAGCGTGGCAAGCTGGCGCGGTCTGGCCGGTCGTAGGTGGTCCGGTCACTCCGTG
>DATLIF010000036.1:0-4257 GCA_035539575.1 Fimbriiglobus sp.
AGACCGCTCTCGTCGAGATCCGGACCGCGTTAGCTGGCGGTGGTGCCGAGGGTCGAGCCGACGCTGGAGAAGGTCTTGTTGGAATTGGTGCCGATCGCGGTGATGGCCGCGATGCAGACCACGATGATCAGGGCCAGCATGACGGCGTACTCGACCGCCGTCGGGCCATCTTCCTTCTTCAGGAACTCGATCGCGTTCTTGACCAGCTTCATGATTCTCTCCCGATTTTGTAGAACGACGCCGGGTGCTGGGGGAGCCGCCTCACACGGGCGGCCGCGTCCTCGGAGCCCCGTTGGACCGACGACACCAAGTATCTAGTTCACTCGGACAACCCCTGCAAACGGGGAGCACCGTTTTTTCGTTCGCGCCCTCCGAGATTCCCGGCGCTGAAAAACCAGACACCGGGCCGCCCGAAAGGACCCGCCTCAAATGAGCGATACCCCCCGCAAAAGTCTGACCACCACCGGCGGCCCCGGCCGCGCCCCGAACCGGGCAATGCTCCGTGGGGTCGGCTTCACCGACGCCGACTTCGACCGGCCCATCGTCGGTGTCGCGTCGCTCTACAGCGAGATCACCCCCTGTAACAGCCACCTCGACCGGCTCGCCCGCAAAGGGATCGAGGGCGTCCGCTCTGCCGGCGGTGTGCCGCAGATCTTCGGCGCCCCGACCGTCTCCGACGGGATCAGCATGGGTCACGTCGGCATGCGCTACTCGCTGGTCAGCCGCGAGGTCATTGCCGACTGCCTGGAAACGGTCGCCGGGGCGATGAACCACGACGGCCTGCTGGCGTTCGGCGGCTGCGACAAGAACATGCCCGGCTGCGTCATGGCGATGGCCCGGCTGAACGTGCCGAGCGTGTTCGTCTACGGCGGCAGCATCCTCCCGGGCATCGGGCCGGACGGCGAGGACGTGGACATCGTGTCGATCTTCGAGGCGGTCGGCCGGTTCCAGGCCGGGCAGATCGACGAGCACAAGCTGCACAAGATCGAGTGTGAAAGCTGCCCCGGATCAGGCTCCTGCGGCGGCATGTATACCGCAAACACGATGGCCTCGGCCATCGAGGCACTGGGGCTGAGTCTGCCATACGACGCCAGCAACCCGGCGGTGTCGTCGGCGAAGGACCGGCAAGCATTCCGGGCCGGGCAGGCGCTGATCGAGTGCGTGAAGGCCAACCTCCGTCCGCGGGATCTCATCACCCGCAAGGGGCTGGAGAACGCCTACACACTGGTGCTGGCGCTGGGCGGCTCGACCAATGCGGTGCTGCACCTCATGGCGATCGCCCGCGAGGCCGGCGTGGACTGGACGCTGGAGGACTTCGACCGGCTCGGGGCGAAGGTGCCGCACCTGGCGGACCTGAAGCCGGGCGGGAAGTTCGTCATGTTCGACCTGTACCGAGTCGGCGGTACCCCGGCGGTGATGCGGGCGCTCCTGGACAGGGGCCTGCTGCACGGCGACTGCCCGACCGTGACGGGCAAGACCGTGGCCGAGAACCTGAAGGACGTGCCGAGCGTCTTCGCCAAGCCACAGAAGGTGGTGCGGCCGTTCGAGGCGCCGATGTACGACCGCGGGCACATCGTCATCCTCCGCGGCAACCTGGCGCCCGAGGGGGCGGTGGCGAAGGTGGCGGGGCTGAAGCAGCGGTCGATCACCGGCCCTGCAAAGGTGTTCGACGGCGAGGAAGCGTGTTTCCAGGCGATCCAGGCGCGGAGCATCATCGCGGGAGACGTGGTGGTGATCCGCGGCGAAGGCCCGGTCGGCGGCCCCGGGATGCGGGAGATGCTGTCGATCACCGGCGCACTGATGGGTCAAGGGCTCGGCGAGTCGGTGGGGCTCATCACCGACGGCCGGTTCAGCGGCGGCACACACGGGCTGGTGGTCGGCCACGTCGCCCCCGAGGCGTGGACCGGCGGCCCGATCGGGCTGGTGAAGGACGGCGACCGGATCACCATCGACGGGGACAAGAAAGAGCTGACGCTGCACGTCTCGCCGGAAGAGCTGGCGAAGCGCAAGGCGGCGTGGGTCAAGCCGGCCCTGCGGGTCGAGCGCGGGGTGCTGGCGAAGTACGCGAAGCTGGTTCACTCCGCGTCCGAGGGCGCGGTGACGGGGTGACGGGATGGGTTCGCCCACGTACTACCGGGGCGGGCCGAGTCTCGTCCCGCGCCGTTCCGAAGTCCGCTTCGATAAGACCACCGGGCTGGTCAAACCGACCCGCGGGTTGTCGGTGTACGACCGCCCGGACCACCCCAACCTGGCTCGGTTCGGTGGGCCGTACCAGGTCACCAACCTCCCGCCCGGGCTTCAGGTGGTGCAGGCCGGCGAGGACCCAGCTCACCATGAGATCGTTCCGGCCCGGCTAATGACTTGGGACGAGTATGCTGATCTGGTACAGCAAATCGCTCTGATCTCGGTGTAACATGACACCGGAGGGCACCGCCATGCAACTAGCAGGTCACGGCTTCGTGTATCACTTCCCGGACGACTTCGACGACCGGGCCGCGGTCGAGATGACGGACAAGGAGTACGTCGCCGGGGGGGCGGTCGAGCTTCCCGGTCGGGGCCGCTACCCGGTGGCGTTCTTCACCCCCACTCGGCTCCGCCAAGAACTCGCCCTCATGACCCAACAGGGGGAGGCGGTGCTAACCGAGCCTGGCCTGGCGGTCATCGCGGAAGTCACTCCGGATGCCATCCTCCGGGCGGTGCCGGAACTCATCCGCCAGGGGTTCTTCGACCACCTCAAGCCGCTGACTGCCCCGGTAGTGAATGGCGCGTCCGGGCCGGCGACAGTCTCATCCGCCGTCGGCCGGTAGCATCGACCGGACCGCTGCCACCACCTCCGGCACCTCGGCCATCGCGCCGACGCCGACATCCCCGCAGGCGAGTTGCTTCGAGATCGGGCCGACGATCCGCAGTCCCCGCGCCTTCTCGTTGATCGCCGCGACCAGCGCCTCCTCGTCGAGGTCCGCCGGCAACTCGCCGGCCCCGAAGTCGGCTGCGACCGCCCGCAGGTGCTTGCAGGTGAAGGGGTGCTCCCACATCAGCGTGTTCATCGCCGGGGCCAGCACCACCGGCCGCGTCATGTCCCACGCCCGCCACACGCAGGTGAGGCAGTTGTCGCACAGGCCGACGGCCAGTTTCGCCAGCGTGTTCGCGTCCAGCGGCGCGATCAGGAACAGGTCGGCCCACGTCCGCAACTCGACGTGCAGCACCGCGTCGCCGCGCTGGTAGCGGTCGCCCGGCCACTCGTCGGCGTCGCGGTACAGCCGGCCGGCGAGGGCGGGGTCGGCCGGGTCGAAGAAGTACGCGGCGGCGTCGGTGGCGACGACCTTCACGTCGTGGCCGGCGGCCACGAGTTCGGCCGCCAGCGCCGGCACCCGCACCGCGGCGACGCTCCCCGTCGCCCCGAGCAACACGTTAGCCATGCGCCACCCGCTCCTGGTACAGCGCCTCGACCGCGAGGATCAGCCGGTCCGGCAGCTCGCGCCGCGGCACGCGGTCGTAGCGGTCCTTGGTCGGCCCGAGGAACGCGCAGTGGGCCGCGCCCTCCAGCGTGTTCGCCACCATCAGGTCGGCCCCGCTCGCCACCCGCGACTCCTCCGCGACGGCCACCAGTTCCTCGTCGCCGAGGCCCACTTCGAGCTTGAACTTCACCAGCACGCCGGCGAAGCCCCACGGCTCGCGGAAGCGGTCCACGAGCTTCGGCGCCCGCACCAGCCGCACCCACAGCTCGGGCTCGCTGCTCTTGATTTTACCCGCCTTCTGCTCGGTCAGCCGCGGCGGTTCGGTGCCGTGCCCCTCCCACTCGCCGACGCGGGCGTTGAAGAACGTGCCCGGGTCCGGCGAGAAGGTGCCCGCGGGGATGTAGTCGCTGACCGCGGCGGCGTGGCACACCGCATCGAACGGCACGCCGCGGAGTTGCTGCTGGAGGATCATGGCGAGGTCGTCGAAGGTGCGGTACGGCAGCACGGTGAACCGCTCGCCGGGGTCCTTCGGGTTGACGCCGAACTCCTGCAGCCCCTCGGGGTGCGACGTGGCGAGGGTGACGGTGTGCCCGCGGCCCCAGGCGGTGCGGGCGACGGCGGCCCCGGTGCGGCCGGTAAAGATGTTCGTGACGCACCGCACCCGGTCGATCGGCGACTGCGTGTTCCCGGCGGTGACGAGGAAGTTCATGGGGCAGGAGACAGGAGACAGGTACCAGGAGACAGAGTATCAGCGGCACCAGGGGTTACTAGTAACCCACCGGCGTCGCACTGTCTCCTG
>DATLIF010000037.1:0-20385 GCA_035539575.1 Fimbriiglobus sp.
GGCCTGCGGACCGGGGCGGTCGTCGCCGGCCAGATCCGCCCGCCGAAGGAGAACGAGCGGTACTTCGCGCTGCTGCGGGTGGAGGCGATCAACTACCAGGACCCCGAGCTGCTGACGCAGAAGGCGGTGTTCTCGGACCTCACCCCGCTGCACCCCGACGAGCGGCTGAAGCTGGAGACCGAGCCGGGCGAGCTGAACACCCGGATCATCGACCTCATCACCCCCATCGGGAAGGGGCAGCGCGGGCTGATCGTCGCCCCGCCGCGGACCGGCAAGACGGTCCTGCTCCAGAAGATGGCGAACGCGATCATCGCCAACCACCCGGAGTGCTACGTCATCGTGCTGCTCATCGACGAGCGGCCCGAGGAAGTCACCGACATGATCCGCACGGTGAAGGGGCCGCGGGTCGAGGTGGTCAGCTCCACGTTCGACGAGCCGACCAGCCGTCACGTCCAGGTGGCCGAAATGGTCATCGAGAAGGCCAAGCGGCTGGTCGAGTACGGCACCGACGTGGTGATCCTGCTCGACTCGATTACCCGCCTCGCGCGGGCGTACAACGCCGAGGTGCCGACCAGCGGCAAGATCCTCTCCGGTGGGCTGGACGCCAACGCGCTGCACAAACCGAAGCGGTTCTTCGGGGCCGCCCGCAACATCGAGGAGGGCGGATCGCTGACCATCCTCGCCACGGCATTGATCGACACCGGCTCGAAGATGGACGACGTGATCTTCGAGGAGTTCAAGGGGACCGGCAACATGGAGTTGCACCTCGACCGCCGGCTGGTGGACCGCCGCACCTACCCGGCGATCGACGTGAACCGCTCCGGCACCCGCAAGGAAGAGTTGCTCAAGGACGAGGAGGAGTTGCGGCTGACGCACATCCTGCACCGGGTTCTGGCCGACATGCACCCGGTGGAGGCAATGGAGTTGCTCCTCAAGCAACTCGGCAAGCACAAGACCAACGTCGAGTTCCTGACCAGCGTGACCTTGGGATAGTCTCGCCAATGCCTACCGTGATCGAAGGCGACTTCGCCCCCCCCGCCGGCCGGTTCGCGCTGGTCGCGGCCCGGTTCAACAGCTTCATCGTGGACCAACTCACCGCCGGGGCGGTGGACGCGCTCCAGCGCCACGGCGTCACCGACGACCGCATCGACGTGGTGCGGGTGCCGGGGTCGTTCGAGATCCCGCCGGTCGCGCAGCGGCTCGGCAAGTCGGGCCGGTACGCGGCGGTGGTCTGCCTGGGCTGCGTGATCCGCGGTGACACGGACCACTACGACCACGTCGCCGGGGCCGCGACGAGCGGCATCGCCCAGGCGTCGCTGAATTGCGGCGTGCCGGTGATCTTCGGCGTGCTGACCTGCGACACCCTGGAGCAGGCGATCCACCGGGCCGGGGCCAAGGCCGGCAACAAGGGGTTCGAGGCCGCGGTGACGGCGGTCGAGATGGTCAACCTGATGAGGTGGCTTGGCGAACGGCCGGCGTGAGCCGGCCGGTGCGATCAACCCACCGGCCGGCTCACGCCGGCCGTTAGCCGACCTCCGCCAGCCGCGCCACCATTCGCCGGCCGAACGCCTCCAGCGACATCAGCTCCGACACCTCGGCCCGTGCCCGCTCGCCTATCGCCTTTGACTCGTCGCGCCGGTCGTAGACCCGGCGCATCAACTCGGCTGCGTGCTCGACCGATGGCTCGGCCCAGTGCGACCCCCGCGGGTACTGCGACACTGTCTCCGGGATCGGCACCCGCTCGTACTCCGCCAGGTAGGCCGACTCCAGGGTCATGAAGTCGAGGTTGCCGGAGTAAGCGGTGGCGATAACCGGCTTGCCCATCAGCATCGTCTCGGCCATGCCCAGGCCCAGCCCCTCCGAACGGTGCAGCGAGACGTAGCAGTCGCATGCCGCCATCAGGGCCAGTAGGTCCGACCGCGGCATCAACTCGTCGATGAGCCGGACACCACTTGCCTTGCACGCGGCGGTCAGGGCGGTGAGATCGGCCGGCGACTCGCTCCCGCGTGCCAGCTTGATGACGAGGTCCGCCGGTTCATCGCGGCGGAACGCGCGACGGAATGCGGCGACCGCCGCCAGGGGATTCTTCCGGGCCATCAGGCTGGCCATGTCGAAGGTGAACAGAAACATGAACCGGTCGTCGCGCAGGCCGAAGTGGTCACGCGACCGCGGCACGAACCGCGGCGGCTCCAGGCCCGGCAGCATCGGCACCACCGGCACCTTGACGCGCTTGCGAAAGGCGTCGGCGATGAACCGGGTCGGCGCCCACACCTCGTCGAACAGGGCGGGGTACTCGGGGATCGTCTCGGGAACCTCCTCCGTCTCCCAGTACCACACGGCGACGCGATGGACGCCCGGCCGCAGGTGCAACCCGCACCGGGACAGGTGCGCCTCCGCCGGGGTGTTCACCGACGCACAGTAGACCGTCGCGTCGAATAGCTCGACCCCGTGGTAGCGCGTGCGGTCGGACAGGTCCGAGGGGTACTCGGTCGGCAGGTCGCGGAGGCTGATCCGCATCCCGACCGCGTCGAATGCCTTCGCCGTCGCGTCAGCGACCTGTTGCAACCCGGACGGGTAGCGGAAGTGGCCGAGTAGGTTCACGCCGGCCTTCGCCGGGAGCCGACCGTGGACCTCGCTCACCAGCGCCTTTCGCCAGTCGGCGTCCGGCATCACCAGGTCCGGTTGCCGGTCGAGCCACGCCAGGACCGCAGCGGCGTCCCCGGCACGGGCCTTGGTGAGCGGGAAGGTTGCGTTTCGTTCCGGCCGGGCGTGCCGGAGGAGCGTGAGTTGGTCCCACGGGCCGTACACACGCGGCGGCGGCAGACCCTCCTGCCAGCGGCCGCCGAGGCCGCACCCGGTCCGCAGGTAGTGGAGCAACTCGTCCCAGCCGAAGACGGTCAGCCCGTGCGGCACCCGGGTCTGCCAGTCCGCGTTGAGCTGGAACGTCGGCACCAGCCCGCGGTCCGGCGTCTCGTCGGTGCTGACCAGAAACCAGAGTGCCTGCACCGGGGTGATGCCCATCTCGGCGGCGCCGTGGGTCAGGAGCCAGTCGAGGTACTCGCCGCGCTGCTGTGGGGTCATCCCGAACGGCAGGGCCGACCGCATGTCCGGGCGGAACTCGTAGACCCGCCGGACCCGTTCGCCGGGGTCGGCATCGAACGCTGCCCGGGCGTTGGCCTCCGCGTCCGGCGACTTGAAGAGTCCGTTTGTCAGTTCGAGGCAGTAATTCCCGCCAGACCCGTCGGTGAGCGCGGTCGGGAACCGGCCGCGGTGTTCCGGCGACGTGATCAGTAGCCAGAGGATGA
The DNA here is from genome assembly GCA_035539575.1 of Fimbriiglobus sp. Lineage (GTDB taxonomy): Bacteria > Planctomycetota > Planctomycetia > Gemmatales > Gemmataceae > DASSAT01. The sequence goes on from DATLIF010000037.1 coordinate 3,306, forward strand.
ACCGCGCTGCTCCCTCCGGCCCGCCGTTCGCCTGCAACGGGTCGCCGGTCAGTGGCGAGACGCCGTGCCGAGCGAGGAGGGCGTTCACCGCTGAAATGTCGTGGATGTCGAAAGACGGGCCTGGCGTCGCGGCAGGGGAGCCGCCGAGGAGCTTGCGGCGGACCCGCCCGACCGTCCAGCGTAACTTCGCCAGGAGTGACGGGGGCGTATCGGGTACTGTCACGCGGCACCTCGCGTCGGCCGGGGGAGCGGTGCTGCCGTGGCCCGGAGGCGGTCGGCCATCCGCCGGCCGGCGGCCTCGACCGACAGCACCCGCTCGGCGTGGAGTTTCGCCCGTTCACCGAGTGCGCGGGCCTCGTCGGGGCGGTCGTACACCTGACGCATCAACTCGGCGGCGTGCTCGACCGACGGCTCGGCCCAGTGGCAGTCTTTCGGGTACGGGTCCAGGTCCTCGATAATGGGCACCCGTCGATACTCGACCAGGTGTGCCGCGTCGGGTGTCATGAAGTCGAGGTTGCCGGAGTAGGCGGTGGCGATCACCGGCTTACCCATCAGCATCGACTCGGCCATCCCCAGGCCCAGCCCTTCCGAACGGTGCAGCGAGGTGTAGCAGTCCGCACATCCCAGCAGGGCCAGCGCGTCCTCCCGGGTCATCACCCTGTCAATGACCGTCACCCCGTCGCCGGCCGCGGACCGGAGTCGGGTCAGCGAGTCCGGGGCCTTCTCACCGCGGGACACCTTGATGACGAGGTGGGCACGGTCGTCCGACCGGAACGCCCGGCGGAACGCCCGGATCAGCCCGAGCGGGTTCTTGCGCTCCATCACGCTCGCCATGTCGAAGCTGAACAGGAACGTGAACCGGTCGGGCAGCCCGAAGTGCGACCGCGGCCGGGGCGCGAAGGGCGGCAACTCGACGCCGGGGAGCATCGGCACCACCGGGGCCGAGACGTACTTGCGGAAGCAGTCCGCGGTGAACCGGGTCGGCGCCCACACCTCGTCCGCCCAGCCGAGCTTGTCGGCCCACTCGCGGGGCAACTCCTCCAGTTCCCAGTACCAGACGGCGACGCGCCGCACGCCCGGCCGCATGGACAGGCCGGCGCGGGGATACCACTCGGTCGGGAACGTGTTCACCGCGGCGACGTACACGGTCGTGTCGAAGTCTTCGAGGCCCAGGTAGCGTTCGCGGTCTCGCCAGTCGCAGGCGAAGACGACCGGCAGGTCGCGCAGCGACGTGCGGAACCCGGCCCGGCGAAGTCCGTTCACGACGCCGAACGCGGCCTCCTGCAATCCCGATGCGTAGCGAAAGTGACCGACCACGTTCACGCCGGGGGTAGTCGGGTCCTCTTCCGGCTGCGGGGCGAACCGTGCTCGGCTCACCCACCGACCCCGGAGACCGCACGACGACCGGAGGAAGCGAACGAACGCGGGCCAGCCGCCCGGGGTCAAGGCGTGCGGGACGGCTTGCTGCCAGTCCGGCCGGAGCCGGTACGTCGTCGCGAGTCCGTGGTCCGGGGCGGCGTCCTGCTCAAATAGCCACGCCACGGCCTCGTCCGGCGTGATGCCGTAGTCGCTGGCCCCGTGGATGAGCAGCCACTCCAGGAACTGCCGACGGTCGGGGTGCGGGGTCAGAGCGAAGGGAAACGCCTCGCGCAGGTCGGGCCGCAACTCGAAGACGCGCTTGACTCGCTCGGCCTGGCCATGCGCCGGAGAGGCGGTCGGCGGCGAGATCCCGTGTGCGGCCAGTACGGGGTTCAGTTCGCGGGAGTTATGGATGTCGAAGACCGTCTCGGCGGTCTCGCCGCGGAGGGCGTCCCGGACGCGGCGCCAGCCGCCGGCCGCCAGTCGGCGGAAGACTCCCGCGGTCACGCCCCGGCCCCCCGGCGGGCGGCCAGGATTTCCCCGAGCCGCCCGGCCATCAGCCGGCCCGGAATCTCCGGAGCCAGGATCGTTTCGACTTGTTGCTTCGCCTTCTGGCCCAGTTCCCGGGCCTCGGCCGAGTGCTCGTAGACCCACCGTAGGAGTTCCACCGCGTGGGTTTCGTCCGGCTCGGCCCAGGCCGGTCGCCGTACCCGCCGGAAGCGGTCTGGGCCGACCGGCACCAGCCTGTATCGCACCGGCAGCCCGACGTCCGCGGTCAGGAACTCGGCGGTGGCCGAATAGTCGGTGGAGACGACCGGCTTGCCCATGAGCATGGCCTCGGCCACGGTGGCCCCGAACCCCTCGGCCCGGTGCAACGAGGCGTAGCAATCGCACGCGGCCATCAGCCCCAGGGCTTCCTCCTGGGTGATCGTGCGGTCGATCACGACCGCGCCGGCGTCGGCCGCCGCCGCGGTCAGCCGGGCCAGGTCTTCCGGGTTCGACTTCCCGCGAGACACTTTGAGCACCAGGTCGGCCGGGTCCGTCGGGGCGAACGCCCGGCGGAACACCCGGATCAGCCCGAGCGGGTTCTTCCGCTCCATCATGCTGCCCATGTCGAACGCGAACAGTACCAGGAACCGCCCGTCACGCAGGCCCCACTCGGCCCGCGTCGGCGGCGGCGCCTTCCGGGCGACCACGACCGGATAGATGGCCCTCACCGGTTTGCCCGGCACCGCCCGGCGGACCGCCGCAGCGCAGAACTCGCTCGGCGTCCAGACCTCGTCGGCGAGTTGGCCCTGTTCGACGAACTCCTGCGGGAACTGCTCCAGCTCCCAGGACCACCCGGCAACGCGGTAGACGCCCGGCCGCGGGTGCAGACCGGCGACCGGAAACAGGCCGTCGAATCCGCGGCCGCCTCCGGTCTTGACCAGGGTCACGTCGTGCAGTTCCGGGTCGGAGTACACGTCCGGGGCGTCGCAGTCGCACGGGAACCCGACCGGCACATCCCGGCGGGCGACCCGGAACCCGGCCGCGGTCAGCCGGGCGACCATCTGCACGGCTTCCTGTTCGACCCCCGACGGGTAGCGGAAGTGGGCGAGTACGTTCACACCGGGCCGCGCCGGCAGCCCGGACGTGACCTCGTCCGCGAGCCGGCGGAGCCAGTCTTCGCCCGGCTGAGGGAGATCGAACTGGGCGCGGAACCAGTCGGCCAACGGCTTGGGGTCGCCGCCGAGTGCCGCCGCCTCGGCCGCCCTGGCGGTGTCGTCCCGGAGATGGGGCCAGACGCGCCAAAGTATTCGCACTTCATCCCAGGGGCCAAGCCGGTCCGGTTGCCGTGCGCTGGGCAGCCACCGTCTTCGGATGCCATAGGTGCGGATGAGCCAGTGCTTGAGCCCGTCCCAGCCGAACCAGGTCAAGCCGTGTGGGACGGCCGCCTGCCACTCCGGGTGCCGCAGGTACGAATCGGTCAGCCCGTGCGATGGGTCGTCGGCCAGTTCGGCCAGGTACGCGACCACCGCGGCCGGGGTGAGGCCGAAATCCTTGGACCCCTGTGTGAGGAGCCAGCCGCCGTAGGCTCGCCGCTGCGCTGGGGTCAGACCGAGTGGGAATGCCGCCCGCAGGTCGGCCCGGAGGTGCCACACCCGGCGGGCCACGTTCAACCCCGCCCCGGCGGCCGCCTGTGCCTCCCGGACGGTGATCGGGTCGGCACCGTGATCGGCGAGGAACTGGTTCCGCTCCGGGCGGTAATGAATGTCGAAGAACGTGGCGGCCGTCTCCCCCCGCCACCAGTCGCGGAGTCGGCGACGGGCCCGGCTGGCGAGCCGGTGGGCGGCGGCGAGAGGGTTCGGACCAGCCATCGGCGACGGACCCATCGGGAACTCTCGGAAGCGTGGGTCAGGCGACGCGGGCCTTCGGCACACCGGACGGCGGCGCGGTGTCGGCGAACCGGACCCCGGCGGCGGACAGGATCGCCCGCTGGTAGCGGTCGAGCATCCCCTCGGCGGTCAGCCTCAGGTCGAACGCGGCCCGCGACTGCTGGCCCATCTCGGCCCGCAGTCGGTCGTCCGAAAGCAGCGTCCGCAGCCGGTCGGCCAGGGCGTCCGTGTCGCCGAAGTCGCACTTCAGCGCGCTGTGGCCCCAGGCGACCTGTTCGTCCAGCCCGCCGCAGGGCGTCGAGACGACCGGCAGCCCGAACGCCTCCGCCTCCAGCACCGAGAGGCTGAACGCCTCGACGTAGGAGCAGCACGCGAACACGTCGGCGGCACGCAGGTAGCTCCAGACGTCGTTCGTCTCGGGCACCGGGATGACCACGTCGTCCAGACCCCGCGCCCGGATCAGGTTGCGGACGTAGCTCAGGTACGGCAACCCCTCCCGTGCCCCGACGAGATGGCAGACGAAGTCGCGTCGCTCCTTCGCCAGCGTCGCGGCCGCCTCGACCAGGACGTGCTGCGCCTTGCGCTCGCAGACGGTGCCTATGGCCACAATGCGAAGTCGGTCGCCGCCCGGCACGCGGGCTGCGGCCTCGGCTCTCGACACCTTGCGGCGGTACTCGTCGAACGCCGCGGCCGACAGGCCGTTGTGGATCACCTCGAAGTTCTTCCGGCCGTCGAGCCGGGCGTATAGTTCGGCGCAGGACCGCGAGGCGAAGATCACCCGCTCGGCAAACTGGAAAGCCCGCTCGCAGCGCCATCGGCCGAACGGGCTGTACATCCGGGCGAGGACGTCCGCCGGGTAGCCCTCCTGGATGGCGAGGACGCCGGGGACGCGGTGCCGGGCGGCGGCCTCAACCAGTGGGAACATGCCCAGCGTGTTCGCCAGCACCACCTGCGGGCGGACCTCCCGGATCGCGCGGGCCAGTTGCGACTGCGCCGCCTCGTACTCGGTCGGGGTCCACTGACCATCCACGAACCGCCCGGCGAACGGTGACTCGCTCGCGATCACCCGGACGCCCGCGGCCTCGTACGCGGCAGCCGCCTTCCCCGGGGCCGGGGCGAAGACCGCTGCCTTGACCGTGCCGCGGCGGCTCAGGCCGGCGGCCACGTCCTGAATGATCTTCGGGGCGCCCTCGAAGGCGGTCAGGTTGTGCGTCGCGAACAGCACCCGCACCGGCGCGGTCGGTGTAGCCGGGATGAGGTGTGGCGCCTCGCTCCGCGTGGTGAACGAGTCCCACGCGGACAGGTTCGGGTTGTAGTACGGGTCCGGTGCGCTGTCGTATGCGGCGCGAAGCGCCCGCTGCTCGGCGGGTGTGTCGTGGCGGCCGGCGTTCGCACCGGCCCAGCGTAACTCGACGCCGCCGACGTGAACCGACCGCAGCCCCTGTCCAGCAAGTCGCAGGCAGTAGTCCACGTCGTGGAGCGTCCGCCCGAACCGATCGGCATCGAACCCGCCCACCCGGTCAAACAGGTTCCGACGTGTAAGCAGGCAGCCCCGGCTCGGGGACGTGACGGTCCGGGCCGCCTCGGCGTAGAAGTAGTAACTCACCGGGTCCGGCTTCTGCCCGGCGAAGGCGTCGCCAGGCGCGGTCCCGTCGGCCATGCCAAGGACCGTACCGGCCGAACCGATCCGCCCAATGTCCTCGCGGACCAGGCCGCCGACCGCCCCGACGCCATGCAGCTTCGCGTAGGCCATCAGCCGGGATAACCATCTCGGGTCGGTCGGCTCCACGCCCGCTTCGAGGAACAGCAGGTACTCTTCGCCCCGCCCGGCGGCAAGCCGGTTCAGCGCGTCGGCCGGCGGCGCCGCGTCGATGACGAGGTAGGTCGTGTAACTCTTGTACGCGGTCGTCTGCCGGACCGCGCGGACGGTGCGGGCTGCATCGCCGGCATCTCCCCGAACGATCACCGCGACCGCCGGCCCGTCGTCCGGTCCGTCTAGGCCGAGGATCGGCAGCCCCAACTTCTCGGCGAAGTCCGGGACGTACAGGGACGACGCGACCTTCCGCCGGGCGAGCGCCTCCTCGACCGCCTTGCGGCCGGAGGTGTGGACGTAACGCTTCACACCTGCGGCGGAGGCCGTCGAACTCGGCAGCGAGCGCCAGTGGTAGAGGACTTCCGGGACGTGGTGAACCCGGTCGGTCAACTCCGTGATTCGCAGCAGCAGGTCGTGATCCTGCGACCCCTCGTAGCCCTCGCGAAACCGGCCGGCCCGCTCGAACACCGACCGGCGAATCACGGAGAAGTGGTTGACGTAGTTGTAACTCAACAGCAGTTCCGGCGACCAGTCGGGCTTGAACTGCGGGTCGTACCGCCGGCCCGCGGCGTCCACCTTGTCCTCGTCCGAGTAGATCAGGTCCGCGTCGGGGTGCGACTGGAGCAACTCGGCCACCGTGTACAGCGCCTGCGGCGCAAGGGCATCGTCGTTGTCCAGGAGCGCGACGAATTCGCCGCTGGCCAGATCAGCCGCGGAGTTCGTCGCGGCACAGATGTGTCCGTTAACTGGCCGACGGACCAGTTTGATACGCTCGTCTTTCGGCAGTCGGTCCAATGCGGCACGGGTCGCCGGGTCGGTGGAGGCGTCGTCGGCCAGGCACAGTTCCCAGAGCGGGTACGCTTGCCGCCGCACCGACTCGACGCATTCCGTCAGCCACCGCGGATCGACGTTGTGGACGGGAACCAGAACGCTGAACGTCGGCCTGTAGCGAAACCGGGAAGCCCGGCTCGCCATCGCCCGCAGGTCGGCGGGCGTGAGCGTCGTGCGATCAACGTAGGCGTCGTGCGGTGATCGGTGCCGGTGATGCGACCGGATCAGCAGCTTGTCGCGAATGCGGATGCGAGCCTGGATCGCCTTCTCGCGGTAACGCCGTACCCGCGCCGACCACCAAGCGGCAGACAGCGCCTCGCCACTGGCGATGCTCCGGCCGAGCGTAGCAGCCGGGGAGAGCCACCGTGGCAGGTTGCTCGATGGGTCGGGCGATTCCGCCCCGCGCACCGGCAGGTCGGAAACGTTACCGTCGAAGAGCGTGATCTCTACTCCATTGCCGCGGAGGGCCACGGTGACGCGCTTCGCGTCGGGTTCGCGTGGAAGCTGGGCACCGAAGTGGTGGCGGGTGCCGTCCGCGGTGACGGGCGACTGGATCCGTGGCACTCCGTCGAAGCGGACCTCGGCCTCCAGCGGGCCGGGGTAGGGGGGCGCGTCCCAGCTCGCGCCGGCCCCGACCATCTCCCAGCCGGTGATCGGCTCGGCGAACCGCTCGACGAACACCGCGTCAGCGGGCGGTGCGGGGATCGACGGCGGGTCAGGCGCGGTCACGGGGGGCCTCCGGGGATCGGCCGCAGTTTACCCCCGCCCCGTGAAGACCGGGAAGGGCAACCTCTCAACGGTCAGTCGTTCCTGACGCACCGGAACCCCGTGTGGCTGGCCCCGCTGTCGGCCGGGTTCTTGTCCCGGGCGTGCGGGACATACCGCCGGCAGTAAGTGTCGGCGCACAGGAACGACCCGCCCCGTCGGACCCGCAGTGGCTGGTCGCCTTCCATCTGGCCGACCGTCGGCCCTTGTGGGTTGTCCTTCGGGGAAACAGCGTAATATCCGGCGTCGTAGAGGTCCTGGCACCACTCCCACACGTTGCCGCTCATGTCGTGCAGCACGAACCCGTTGGCCGGGAACTGCGCCACCGGGGCGATCCCCGCGAACCCGTCCGCCACGGTGTCGTTGTGCGGGAAGTCTCCCTGGAAGCTATTGGCGTACCACGTCCCGCCCTCGCCCTGTTTGGCCGATCCCCAGGCGTACTCTTGCCCCTTCAGCCCGCCGCGGGCCGCATACTCCCACTCTGCTTCCGTCGGCAGCCGCTTCCCGGCCCACGCCGCGTACGCTGCCGCGTCCTCCCAGGCGATGTGGACCACCGGGTAGTTCGTCTTCCCGTCGATGCTAGACCTGGGGCCGTCCGGGTGCCGCCAGCTCGCGCCGGGGACGTACTTCCACCACGGCGGGTGCGGTGCGCCCCACTCGCGCGGGTCGAAAGACGCCTGCACCGGGACGAACACCGCCGAGCCGGGGACGAGCAGCCGCGGGTCGGCGTTCGGGTACTTCTTCGGGTCCGGGCTCTGCTCCGCGACCGTGATATAGCCGGTCGCCTTCACGAACGCAGCGAACTGGCCGTTGGTCACTTCCGTCTTGTCCATCCGGAACCCGCGGACCGTCACCTCGTGGGCCGGTTTGGCGTCCCGGTCCTCTTCCCGGGTTCCGGCGTCGTTACCCATGACAAACGTTCCGCCCGGCACCGCGACCATCTCCGGGGCGGCCTCGTCCGCGTCCGAGAGCGGGTCATACGAACCGTCTTGGTCGCCGGAGGCCAGCAGGATGACCGCCAGAAGCAAACCGCCGATGACAGTCCCGCCCAAAATGGCCGTTAGCCAGCCGGACCGACGGGGCGGTGTCGTTTTGGCACTCGCAGAGCGGCGAGACATGGGGGATATCCTGTGGAGTTAGCCTTCCCGTGGGGCGGTTTTGATGATAATTTCGACAAACTTACTGAACTACCGGCCGATGACACCCGAACCCATACAACATAACGGATCGGCGTGAACCATCCCAGCGGCGGCTGTGAGCATGGCCCAGGTGAATCAGCGGGTGTTACCGGGATTCCGGTTGAGTCTCGGCTTCACCCTCCTGTACCTGACCGCGCTGGTGGTGGTGCCGCTGGCGGCGTGCGTCCTCACGGCGTTGCAGTTGTCGTGGGATCAGTTCCTGGCCGCGGCCTGGACGCCACGGGCCCAGGCGGCGTATGCCCTGACGTTCTCCGCGGCCCTCATCGCGGGGGTGATCAGTGTCGTCCTCGGGACGCTGATCGCCTGGGTGCTGGTACGCTACGAGTTCCCGCTGAAGCGGTTCTTCGACGCCCTGGTGGATCTGCCGTTCGCGTTGCCGACGGCCGTGGCGGGACTGGTCTTCTCCAGCCTGTATGTGCCGAACGGCTGGATGGGTCGGTTCCTGGTGCCGTTGGGGATTGAACTGGCCTACACCCGGGCGGCGATCGTGCTGGTCATGGTATTCATCGGGTTCCCGTTCGTGGTGCGGACACTTCAACCGGTGCTGGGGAGCCTGGACGCCGAGGTCGAGGAGGCGGCGTCGTTGCTCGGGGCCAGCCGCTGGCAGGCCTTCCGCCGGGTGATCTTTCCGGCGATCCTCCCCGGCGCGCTGACCGGGTTCGCCCTGGCGTTCGCGCGGGCGCTGGGCGAGTACGGCTCCGTGGTCTTCGTCTCCAGCAACATCCCGGGCCGCTCGGAGATCGCGGCGGTACTGGTGGTGAACAAGCTGGAGGAGTTCAAGGAGGTCGAGGCGACCGCCATCGCCACGGTCCTGCTTGCGGCGTCGTTCGTCATGCTGGGCGCGGTCAACATGCTAGAGCGGTGGAGCCGGCGATGGGACTCGTGAGCGACGAGCGACGAGCGACGAGCGACGAACCGGACACCGAACGGCCGGTCATGGCTGTTTCGTCTCATCGCTCGTCGCTCGTCGCTCGTCGCACACAGGATCCGGCCTGGGTTCGCTGGTCGCTCACGGCGGTTGCGGTTCTGACACTTACGGTGCTGGTGATCGTGCCGGTGGCGAACGTGTTCGTCGAGGCGTTCGCCGACGGCGTCGGGGCGTACTGGCGAAATCTGACCGGTGACCCCGACACCCGAGCGGCGGTGCTACTGACGCTGACCATCGCCCCGGCCGCGGTGGTGTGCAACCTGGTGTTCGGGCTGGCCGCGGCGTGGGCCATCGCCCGGTTCCGCTTCCCGGGGCGGACGGCGCTCGTGACCCTGATCGACCTGCCGTTCTCGGTGTCGCCGGTGGTTGCCGGGTTGATGCTGGTGCTCCTGTTCGGGATGAAGGGGTACTTCGGCCCGTGGCTGCGGGACAACGGGTTTCAGGTTCTGTTCAGCGTCCCGGGGTTGATCCTGGCGACGACGTTCGTGACCCTGCCGTTCGTTGCCCGGGAACTGATCCCTCTGATGGAGGCGCTCGGCCCGGACGAGGAGTTCGCGGCCGTGAGCCTCGGGGCGAACCCGTGGCAACTGTTCTGGCGCGTGACTTTGCCGAACATCAAGTGGGGGCTGCTGTACGGAGTGATTCTGTGCAACGCCCGGGCGATGGGGGAGTTCGGGGCGGTGTACGTGGTCGGCGGCCGGATCGCCGGCGAGACGAACACCATGCCGCTCCAGGTGGAGATGATGTTTAGCGGGTTCAACACGCCCGGGGCGTTCGCCGTCGCGTCGGTGCTGACGCTCCTGGGCCTGGTGTCACTGGCGGCGAAGACGTGGGTCGAAGGGAAAACTCGGGTATCGGGGGTCGGGGATCGGGTATCGGAAGAAACCCCCGATCGCATTTCGGCCGATACCCTACACCCCATACCCGATACCCGACGATGAGCATTACCGCCAGGAACGTGTCGAAGCGGTTCGGGGCCTTCGCGGCGCTGGACGACGTGTCCGTCGAGGCGCCGACCGGGTCGCTGGTCGCTTTGCTCGGCCCGTCCGGGTCCGGGAAGACGACGCTGCTCCGCATCATCGCCGGGCTGGAAGTGCCCGATGGCGGCACGGTGCAGTACCTGGACGATGACATCACCCGCACCTCGGCCCGCGAGCGGAACGTCGGGTTCGTCTTCCAGCACTACGCCCTGTTCCGGCACATGACCGTGTTCGAGAACGTGGCGTTCGGGCTGCGGGTGCGGAAGTGGACGGAGAAGAAGATCCGCGAGCGGGTCGGGGAGTTGCTCCACCTGGTCCGGCTGGAGGAGAAGGCGAACTCGTACCCCGCTGCGCTCTCTGGCGGCCAGCGGCAGCGGATCGCGCTCGTCCGGGCGTTGGCCCCGCAGCCGAAGGTGCTGCTCCTGGACGAGCCGTTCGGCGCGCTCGACGCCAAGGTGCGGTCGGAGCTGCGCGGCTGGCTGCGGCGGTTCCACGACGAGTTCGGCGTGACCAGCATCTTCGTGACCCACGACCAGGAGGAGGCGTTCGAGGTCGCTGACCGGATCGTGGTCATGAACCAGGGCCGCGTCGAGCAGAACGGCACCCCGGCGGAGGTGTTCGAACACCCGGCCAACGCCTTCGTCATGGACTTCCTGGGCAACGTGAACGTCTTCCAGGCCCAGCTCAAGGACGGCCGTGTGCTGCTCGGCGACGTGGAGGTCCCGGTCGGCCGCAGCACGGTCATTCAGCCGGACGGCAATGGCCGGGCGGACGTCTACGTCCGCCCGCATGAACTCGACCTGGCGAAGACCGCCGACGGTGGCAACTGCCTCAAGGCGAAGGTCGTTCACGTCAACCCGGCCGGGTCGGTGGTCAAGGTCCGCGTTGCGGCCGAGGACTTCGGGCTGATGCTCAACGTGGACCTCGTCCCCGAGAAGTACCGCAGCCTCGCGCTGAAGATCGGCGACCCCATCTTCGTGTCGCCCAAGAGCGCCAAGATCTTCGAGCCGGACTACTCGATCTGACCGGAAGCGAGGCCCGGGTCAGGGTGCCAAGGGTGCCAAGGGTGCCAAGAGCGCCAGTGCCACCCCCCTCCCCGGCGGTTCGACGGAAACAACTCCTGCATCGTAAGTTCGGCGCAAACTCGTCGATAATCAGATCTGCATTTTACCATGGTCCGCGCAGTGCTCAAGCAGGCGCGGGTCGTTAAAGATCACTTTTCGTACTTGCAAAGTAGTCATTCAGCCGATACTCTTGTCGTGTTACATGACTAAAACGACTTAATTAGTCATGTATTAATGAGGAGTCGCCATGTTCTGCCATCTCAACAGCCGGTTCGGAGGTGTCACGTTCGTGTTCGCACTCCTGGGCGCGGCCGGGTGTAGCCGCGGGGACGGCGAGGCGACTTACCCTGTCGCGGGGACGGTTCGCGTCAACGGCAAGCCCGCGGCATCGGCGCTGGTGGTCTTTCACCCGATAGCCGGCCTGTCCGGCACCGCACGGCCGACGGGTCGGGTCGAGGCGGACGGGACGTTCGCCCTGACCACCCGCGAGGGAGCCGACGGCGCGCCGGCCGGTGAGTATCGCGTCACGATCGTCTGGACGCAGGCCGTCGCCGGCAAGAAGGCCGTCTCCGACGGAGACGACGTGCCCGTCCGCAGTCTCTTGCCCGCGACCTATGCGAAGCCGGAATCGACGCCGCTGAAGGCCACAGTCCACGCCAGGACCAACGAGCCGATCACGTTTGAGATCAAGACCACAGGCCGCTGACCGACTAACCCGAAGGAGCGAGGTACGACATGAGCCGGATTCGCCGCCCCCGTGGGGGCTTCACGCTGATTGAACTATTGGTGGTGATCGCGATCATCGCGATCCTGATCGGGTTGTTGCTGCCCGCGGTGCAGAAGGTCCGCGAGGCCGCAGCGCGGACGCAGTGCACCAACAACCTCAAGCAACTCGGGCTGGCCCTGCACAACTACCACGACGCCAACACGCACCTGCCCGGCAACCTGCGGCCGTCGGCAACCGGGACCGTCCGCATGCGGTGGGTGACGTACCTGCTGCCTTATTACGAGCAGGACAACCTGCTGCGGGTCTACGACCAGACGCAGAACTGGTCCACGCCGGCGAACGTGGCCGTGGTGAGCCAGCGGCTGAAGCTGCTGGAGTGCCCGTCGGTGCCCAACGCCGGGCGGCTCGACGGGGCACCCGAGACGAACTGGACGACGATCGTCGCCACCGGCGACTACGCCGGCGTCTACGGCGTGGACCCGCAGCTCGTCAGCCTGGGGTACGCAGTCGCCGCCGGCGAGGGGGCGGTGTCGCGGACCCAGAAGCTGAAGTTCGGCGACTTCCCGGACGGGCTGTCGAACACCCTGCACGTCACCGAGTCGGCCGGCAAGCCGAGCGTCTTCCGGCAGGGCAAGGCGGTCGGGGCGTACCCGAACCCGCGGATCAACGGCGGCGGCTGGTGCCGGCCGGCGAGCGAGATTCCGGCGCTGTTCGGCACCACAGCCGACGGCGTCACGTCGCCCGGCCCGGTGGCGGTGAACGCGACCAACGGCATCACCCAGACGACCTACCCGGACCCGGTGTACGGCGTGGACGGCACCGGGCAGGTGTACGGGTTCCACTCCGGCGGCGTCGTGGCGCTGCGGGTGGACGGGTCGGTCCACTTCGTGCGGCAGTCGATCGCCCCCCAGGCCTTCGCCGCCCTGGTGACGCGCAACGGCGGCGAAGTGCTGGGCAACGAGTAGTGGATCCCACCCCAGGGACTGCGGCCGGGAGGGCAGCGGTCCCTGGGTCAACAATAGCTTCATTGACACCGGACCGCTTTGTGGCGGCCCGGTGTCGGTTCGTTTCCGGGAAGGGCTATGATCGACTGCGGAAAGTGGGTAAACTCGTATCCGCTAGAAGCGGCGTCGGTGGGGTGAGTCAATCTCTCCGCCGCTTCAGTTAGCCGTCACGCGGTAAAGCTTCTCGATCGGCGAAGGGGCCAGGACGGCCTGCGTGCGTTCCCAGGCCACCTGATACACCTGCTGAACGGTCGCCATCTGACCGGCCGCCATCGGCCAGGCCACGAACGCAGGGACCGGAGTCGCCACAGGGAATGTGAACCGCGAAGTGGTCATGGCTCGGCTCTCGAAAAGGACCTACCTCACAATATACACCATGATGACGATGTTGCTAATGATTCGCTGGTTTTCCCGAAGTCGCTAGGGGTGTCGGAATCGGCTCTGGCTGCAAGTTGGTTATGAACAGCCAGTTCGGACGGACGCAACGAGGGGTCGCGTACCCTCGTACCTGTTAGGGTCGGGAGTCTCTTCACCGTCTCAGGAGGAGAAAAACATGACTGCGGCTATGATGATGGACCGGTCCGGGATGATGGCGCCGGGAATGGCGGGTGGGATGCAGGCTCCGGCTGGGATGATGCCGACCGCGCCGAACTTCATGATGGTCCCCCGCTGCACGATCAAGATGGAAAAGATCAGCAACGGGATGAAGATGACCTGCACGACCGACGACCCGGCGGCGTGTGGGATGATGCAGAACCTCTGCCAGATGATGGCCGGCGGGATGATGAGTTGCTGCTGCGTCATGAACGGCATGATGGTCAGTTGCTGCAACCTGACGATGGGCATGTGCCGCTGCGAGATGACCAAGGACGGCTGCGTGATGACCTGCACCAGCGGGGACGCGGACTGCTGCAAGATGATCCAGGCGTGCTGCGACTGCATGACCGCGTGCATGGCCGCCGGCTGCACCTGCTGTGTCATGATGAACAACACGCCGGTCTGCTGCGGCACCAAGTAAGCCGCCGCACCGACCGCCAAAGCCCGCCCGGCTCTCCCCGGGCGGGCTTTTCGTTTTTCCCCGGGCCGATACACTCAAAGGATTCCGAACAGAGCGTGTCAACACCCACCGAGGCGAACCATGGCGAAGCGGATGTCCACCGCCAGTCGATACGACCGGCTCCGGGAGAAGCAGGCGGTCAGCCGGGCCGAGAACGGCGAGCGCAAGCGGCGTGAGCGGGTCAACCGCGACAAGCGGATGAAGGAAGTGATTCTGAAGGGGGCCTGGCCGTTCACCCCGTCCATCATGAGCTGGGTCAGCGTTCAGCTCGACAAGCCGACCCGGCAAATCACCGAGACCGAGGTCTGGCGGTTGGTCGGCAAGCAGTAGGGGCAGGCGGTCAGGTGCCAGGGGCGAGTGAAGACCGGTTCGGTCCGGTCGGTCACTCGCCCGCGTCGTTTTCCTCTTGCTTCTCGTCCCATGCCCCACGCCCCTGGCATCTGGTGCAGAACGCGAAGCGGCGTGGGAAGACCGGCACACGTCCCCAGAGCCTGTGCCACGCCCAGTCCCGCACCACAGCCGGCCGGTCGCAGAAGCTACACCGCATCGCGGTCCTGTCGTCCAGCATGATGACCGTCTCCCGCCGGGCACGGTCGTGCTCCTCGATCTCCCGCGGTGACAGTCCCCGGCGGGCCAACTCATACTCCATCAGGTCCACCGCCGCCGGTTCCATGCCGTCCCGGTAGACCGTCACCCGGTCAAGCAACTCCTCCGTCTCCGCCCGGCGGACGTAGGCGGCGACTTTGCGCAGGTCCAGATCCACGGCGTTCCTTCGGTGCAGGGTTCGGGAACTCCCCTCCGCGGGCCGGCGTCGGAGGGTTAAGTGGCTCACCACCCCTGAGCGTTGGTAGGCGCGGCCGAGCGGGGTGAGGTATGATGCCATTCTACCGCCCGACCCGAAACTTCCGCCCGGTCGCACTTCCCTGAGGGGGATGTCGGAATGTACCGCCTGACCGCCGGCCTGCTCGCCGCCGGGCTCGTCGCCGCGACGGCCGCCGCCGCCGACCCGGCCCATCCGCAATCGGCGTTCATCAACGAGCAGATCGCCGCCAGGTGGAAGGAGGCGGAGATCAAGCGGCCGGCCGGCAAGGCCACCGATGGCGAGTTCTTGCGCCGGGTGTTCCTCGACCTGATCGGCCGGATCGCCACCCCGGAAGAGGTGCTCGACTTCGAGCAGGACTCCGCCCCCAACAAGCGGGAGAAACTGGTCAAACGGTTACTCTACGACAACGACTATCAGCCGAAGGTCCGAGGCCAGAAGGTGGTAACTGGTAAGGACGACAAGGGCAACCCGCAGTACCTCACGTTTGATTACGCCGACGAGTACGCCGGGCACTGGGCGGACCTGTGGACGGTGTGGCTGACGAGCCGGACGGTGGACGCGCGATACCGCGAGCAGATGGACATCTGGCTCAAGAAGGCGTTCGCGGAGAACCGGTCATACCGGGACATGGTGTCCCAGTTGCTGACAGCGACCGGCAAGACCAACGACAACGGGGCTGTGAACTTCATCCTGCACCACCTGGGTGACGCCACCCCGCGGGATAAACGCGGCGAGCTGGGGCCGTTCGACGCGGTGCCGATCACATCGCGGGTGACGCGGCTGTTCCTGGGTCTCCAGACGCAGTGTACCCAGTGCCACGACCACCCATTCAACAGCGAGTGGGTGCAGTCGGACTTCTGGGGGGTGAACGCGTTCTTCCGCCAGACCACCCGCAGCGGCACCCCGACGAACCGGCTCCAGAACAACAACCGGCAGATGGGCCTGACGGTCGTCGAGTTGACCGACTCCGCGGCGCTGAACCCGTCGTCGGTGGTCTTCTACGAGCGGCGCGATGGCAAGCTGGTGGCGGCGAAGCCGAACTTCCTGAAGGACTACGCCCAGGCCGAGCGCGGTGAGGAGCCGAACAAGACCCTCGACGCCGCGCCCGGCAAGTTCAGGACCCGGCGGGAGGCGCTGGCCCGGTATGTCGTCACGCACGACAACTTCGCGAAGGCGTATGTGAACCGCATCTGGGGCCACCTGTTCGGCCGGGGGCTGAACAAGGAGGCAAGCGTGGACGACTTCGGCAGCCACAACGAGGTGGTCCACCCCGAACTGCTGGCGAAGCTGGCCGCGGACTTCGCCCAGTACCAGTACGACCCGAAGCGGCTGCTGGAGTGGGTCTGCACGAGCGACCCGTACCAGCTCAGCCACGTCGCCCAGAAGGAGTACGCGGACCCGAAGTACGACCCGTACTTCGCGCGGATGCCGCTGAAGGCACTGCCGCCGGAGGTGCTGTTCGAGTCGCTGATGACCGCGACCCGGGGCGAGTCGTCCCCGAACGCCGAGCGGCGCAAGCAGCTCCGCGAGCAGTGGATGGCGAAGCTGGTCCAGAACTTCGGCGACGACGAGGGGAACGAGATGACGTTCAACGGGACGATCATCCAGGCCCTGTTGATGATGAACGGCCGCGAGCTGAACGAGGAGATCGGGCCGAAGGGATCGAACGCGGTCGCCAAGGTGGTCCAGAAGTACAGTCGCGGCGGGTCGGTGAACGTGGACCTGGTGCTCGACGAACTGTTCCTGATGACGCTCAACCGCCGGCCGACCGGCGAGGAGCGGGCAAAGCTCAAAACGATCCAGCAGCGCGGCGCGGTCATCAAGGCCGAGGCGCCGAAGCCAAACCCGACGCCGCCCGCGAAGGGGCCGCGGGGCAAGGGACCGCGACAGCGGCCGACGCCGCCGACCCCGGGCGTGGTGATGCCGACCGGTACCGCCGACGTGACGTTCTACCAGGACGTGTTCTGGGCGCTGCTGAACACGAACGAGTTCATGCTGAACCACTAGGCCGCCGACCTCGTGACCGAACGCGAACGCCCCGGACGGTGTCCGGGGCGTTTCTTTTTGGACCGCGTGCGTCCCGCACGCCCCCCTTCCCCGTGCGAGGCAGGTCGTGGACTTTCATGGCGAGACACGAGTCGTGTAGTGGTACGGG
>DATLIF010000038.1:0-2844 GCA_035539575.1 Fimbriiglobus sp.
GAGGACCTCGGGGTGCGGTCCACGGTCATCCCGATCAACCCTCGCGGGCAGGGCCGGAAGTGGCCCAAAACCAAGTTCCGCCGGCAGATGGTCAAGCGGTTCCGGAAGAAGCCCAAGGGGAGCCGACACAAGCGCGTGTACGGCCTGCGGTGGGCCGTGGAGAAGAGCCAAGCAGACTACCCCTCAAGCAGGAGGTGGGTCGGCACCTGGCGGATCAGTTATCATCGACGTGACGGCGTTGTTCGACCTGGCCGCGTGGTGCCGGCAACGCCGCGAGGAACTGACCGGAGGAACCGCATGTCCGAAACCACCCGACGACGTCCCCCACCCCCCCGCGCCTGACGCCGACAGCGGCATCGGCGAACGAACCGCCGCCGGTGTGGGCCCAACTGCCGGCCGACCGGCAGAAGCAACTGAACGAACTCCTCGGTCAACTCCTCGCCCGGCTCCACGCGGCCCGAAGCCGCAAGGAGGGCGGCCATGAGTGAGCTCCTCCGCTCCCCCAAGCTGCGGCCCTGGCACCTCGACCGCCTGGCCATCGTCTATGTCCGCCAATCGACCCCGCAACAGGTCCTCGACCACCGCGAGTCGACCGCCCGGCAGTACGCCCTGGCCGACCGCGCCGTCGCCCTCGGCTGGACCCGCGATCGGGTCGTCACCATCGACGACGACCTGGGCAAGAGCGGCCAGTCGATCGAGGGCCGGCCCGGCTTTCAGCGGCTCTTGGCCGAGGTCGCCCTCGACCACGTCGGGCTGATCCTGGGGTTGGAGATGAGCCGGCTGGCCCGCTGTTGCAAGGACTGGCACCAACTCCTGGAGTTGTGCGGTCGCTACCGAGTTCTTCTGGCCGATGCCGACGGCGTGTACGACCCGACCGAACATTCGGACCGTCTTCTCCTGGGTCTGCACGGGGTCATGAACGAGGCGGAACTTCACGTCCTCAAGCAGCGGATGTACCAGGGCAAGTTGAACAAGGCCCGGCGCGGCGAGTTGCTCGGCCTGCCGCCGATCGGCTACCTCCGCGTCCCCACCGGCGAGTGGACGATCGACCCGGACGAGCAGGTCCAGGCCGTGGTGCGACTGATCTTCGACCAGTTCGACCGCGAGGCCACGATGCACGGGTTACTCCGCTACCTCGTTCACCACCAGATCCGCATCCCGGTCCGCGTCGCTGGCGGGCCAAACAAGGGGCAGTTGGAGTGGCGGAGGCCGAACCGGGCGACCTTGCAGAACCTACTGCGGCACCCGAGCTACGCCGGGGCGTATCGGTTCGGGCACCGGCCGGTTGACCCGCGGAAGAAGCAGCCGGGGCGGCCGAACACGGGGAAGTTGATCCGCCGCCCCGAGGAGTGCCTGGTGCTCATCCGCGACCGCCTGCCGGCGTACATCTCGTGGGAGCGGTTCGAGGCCAACCAGAAGCGGCTCACCGCCAACCGCAACCTGCCGAGTACGCCCGGTGCGCCGCGGAACGGTCCGGCGGTGCTGGCGGGGCTGGTGCGCTGTGGGCGGTGCAATCGGCGTATGGTGGTGCGGTACGCGGGGCCGAAGAACCACCCGTCGTATACCTGCACGCGTGGGTCGGCCGACTACGGCGAGCCGCTGTGCCAGGGGCTCTCGAACGGGACCGCCCTGGACGAACTGGTGGCCCGGCAACTGCTCGCCGCCGTTCAACCGGCCGCGCTGGAGGCCAGCCTGGCGGCAGTTGCTGGGGTCGAGCGACAGCGCGCGGAGCTGACGCGGCAGTGGCAACTACGGCGGGAGCGGGCGGCCATCGCGGTGGATCGGGCGGCCCGGCAATACCAGGCGTGCGAGCCCGAGAACCGGCTGGTGGCCCGCGAACTCGAACGCCGGTGGGAGGGCGCCCTCAAGGCCAAGCGGCAGCTCGACGACGAGTACGATCGGTTCGTGCGGAGTGCGCCGGCCGAGTTGAGTGACAGTGCGTTGTCATCGATCCGCGCGTTGGCGGCCGACCTGCCGGCGGTCTGGTCGGCGGCCACCACGACGCCGGCCGACCGTCAGCGGGTCGCGCGGCTGCTGTTGGAACGGGTGGTCGTCACCGTGGACAAGACGAGCGAGCGGGTCGAGGTGACGCTGCACTGGGTCGGCGGGGTGGTCCGGCCGCATACGATCACCCGCCCGGTGATGCGTTACAGCCAGCAGTCGGACTACCCGCGGCTGGTCGAGCGGCTGCGGGAGTTGTGTGCCGGCCGACTCAACTCGGCGGCGATTGCCGGGCGGCTCAACGCCGAGGAGTTCTGTCCGCCGAAGCGGACGAATCGGTTCACCGGGGAAATGGTCCGGCGGTTGACGGCTCTGCTGGGGTTGGCCCGGCGTCAGCGACACGGGAGTTCGGCGGGGCTGGGGCCAGACGAGTACCGGCCGATGGGCCTGGCCCGGCGTCTGGG
This sequence comes from Fimbriiglobus sp., assembly GCA_035539575.1. Classification (GTDB taxonomy): domain Bacteria; phylum Planctomycetota; class Planctomycetia; order Gemmatales; family Gemmataceae; genus DASSAT01. Next base: position 2,406 of record DATLIF010000038.1, read on the forward strand.
AATCAGCCGGGATACAGTCCGGCGGTGGCTGCGGGTCGGGTGGGTCCACGTCCATCGGGACAGTGACGGGCATCACGTGATCTGGGCGGATGCCGAGGAACTGGGCCGACTCCGCGAACTGCAGCGACTCCCGCGAACATGGGCCAACAAGGCTCGCCTGGCGAAACTGAAGAAGCCGAAACCGCGGCCGGCGCGGTAAACTCCGAGTGGCCTGGATGCCGGCCAACCGGGCCACCCCACCTCCATCTTCGGAGGCAGTATGGCTGTGCCATCGAGAAGCGGTTCCATGACGTGGCCCAGACCCTGAACGCGGAACCGGACACGTTGTCGTACCCGGCGGCCGCGTTGTTCGCGTTCGGGCTCGGGCTCGGGCTCGGGCTGGTGGCGTCGAACGCGGTCGCCCTGATGCGGGCCGCGCTGCGGTCGGTGCACGGGTCCG
>DATLIF010000039.1:0-3113 GCA_035539575.1 Fimbriiglobus sp.
GGGAAATGGGCCGAAACCCGCCGACTGGCGTCGGCGGCTCGCCAAAGGCAATCGAAATCGGGACTAACGTTCACCGGGACTAGTGCGGCGGCCGGCCCGGCTGAACCGGACCCTCCACCGGCTGTGCCGGCGCGGTGGTCAGGTCGTAGCGCATGATCCCCGCGTCGGACCACTTCTTCTGTTCCTCCCTCTGGCCCATGGCGTCGAGGTACGCCTGGATGGCGGTCTCTTCCTGGGTCTGGCGGTGGGCCAGGACCACCCAGACCCGCGACTTTTCGTCGAGCGGGGCGATCTCGACCTGGAACCGCCTCTGGTCCTCGTCCCGGTTCTCGATCCCGAGAACCACCGCGTCTTTCGGGAACGGGTAGCGCGGCTGGTAGTACGCGAACGCCGGCACCGCTCCGTAGTAAACGTAGAGCTTGTCTCCCGGCTGCCAGTTGGCGTGAACGTGCGCGATCGCCTCGCGGGCGTCCTCCTGGTGGGGCATGACCTTCAGCAGCCACCGGCACTCGGCCACCGGGGCGACGAACAGGATGGCTAGCGTCACGAACCCACCCCAACGGGCCACCTCGCTGAGCCGTGCCGCGATCAGTGCCGCGCCGTAGGCGACCATCAGCACCATGGCCGGAACGGCGTATAGCAAGAGCCGGCCGGCAAACGGGTACTTGTGGACCGCAGACGCCGCAAGTGCTAGCAGGAGGGGGCCGACCAGCGCCACCAGGAGCCGCCACTCGTTACGGACGAGGACCAGGGCGGCCATCACAAACGCGACCGCACAAAGCCCTCCGGTGGCGAACTCGCCGGAGGTCATGCCGCCCGGTTTCTCGAAGAGCTTCAGGAAGTGATCGACCAGCCAGGCCAGATCACCCGGGGAGGTCGGCGGGAAAGGCATGAACTTGCCGGCCCAGTACTCGAGGAGGAAATCGTTGTCGCCGAGTTTGCGCAAGAACAACGCGTAGCACAGACCGAAACTGACCAGCCACGTCGCCACAACGCCGAGTCGGGCGAGGAGTGCCGCGCGGTCCTTGCGGACAACGGCGTCGGCCAGAGCGGCCATACCGACCCCACCCAGCACGAACGCTGCCGGGTGCGACATCCAGACGGCCACGGCCCCCGCTGTCGCGAACCCGATAAGCCGCCACGACCCGGCCTGGTTCCGCCAGACCGGCAGGCCGATGGCAGTGAGCAGGATCGCGATGGTGGCGTCCAGTTCGTACTGCTTGAACTCGGCAGAGTAGGCGATCAGGTACGGCGAAAGCGCGAAGAGGCAGACGGCAATTCGCGCGGCGACCAAAGGCAACATCCGGTAAGCCAGTGGGATGAAGACCGCGAACCCCACCAGTGATGCGACGAGCGACGGCAGGCGCAGGGCTAACTCGCCACTACCGAACGCCTTGATGGTGTACTTGCACACAAGGAGGTAACCGAGCGGAGCCCCCTGGTTCAGGTCCAGTGGCTCACACAACTCGGGGACCGTGCGATAAACGACGTTCAGGGCGAGGAACGCCTCGTCGATCCACAGCGACTGGTTGCGGGCGAAACAGAACGTCCGCAGGGCGAAACCGGCCACGACACACGCGACCACCAGTGCGGCCGGCAGCACGGCACGCCACTTCTGGGGTATGGCCTGTATTACGACCATGGGCGCATTGACGACGATGGGCGATTTTACGGCGACGGGCGAAATCGGGTCGAGGTGACTGATTCTGTTGTTGGCGTCCGTGGCCTGCTGCATCGTGCTCCTCCGCAGTCCATCGCGGGTCGGGCGAACAAAAACCGAAGGGGGATGGTATCAACAGTAGGGTAGGGGGGTCAACCCCGCGGCGTAACCGCCTCCGGCGCATACAACATCCGGCAGCCCGGTCCCGTTGCCTCCCGTCGGACCTAGCCCATGCCATATGCCGCCGCACTGTCTGACGCCGCCGACGCGAGGAAGGCGCTGGCCGATGTATGCGACTCCGCGATCGCGGCGCTCGGGCGACGGCCGGACCTGGCCTGTGTCTTCCTGTCCCCACACCACGCCGGTGAGGGGGAGTTGATCGCCGCCACCCTGGAGGATCGGCTCGGCACCGCGAATGTCGTCGGCTGCATGGGCGAGTCGATTGTCGGCACTGCCCGCGAGGTCGAGCAGCGGCCCGCGATGAGTCTGTGGCTGGCGGAGTTCAGTGGGGCGGTTGAGGTCGAGCCGTTTCACCTCAATCCCGACGAGGGGCGTGAGGGGCCGACACTCTTCGGCTGGCCAGACGCTCTGATCGACTGCGACCCGGCCCGCGCGACGCTCCTGACCCTGGCGGACCCGCACACGTTCCCGGTCACGGAACTGTTCTTCCCGCGGGTCCACGTGGAGTACCCCGGGATGCCGGTCGTTGGCGGGATGAGTAGCGGTGCAATGGCACCCGGTCAGACAGTGCTGATTCGCGGCCGGGAAGCACTCTACTCGGGCGCGGTTGGTGTGCTGTTGCGCGGCGACCGACGGTGTCGGTCGGTGGTATCCCAGGGTTGCCGGCCAATCGGTCGGCCGCTGGTGGTCACGAAGGGTCACGAGAACGTCGTCGAGGAGGTCGGCGGCCGGCAGCCGCTGGAGTACCTCAAGGGGCTCTACGACGAGCTGCCGGCGGCCGATCAGCAACTTTTCCAGAAGGGGTTGCACATCGGGCTGGCAATGAGCGAGACCCGGGAGGGCTTCGGCCGCGGCGACTTCCTGGTGCGCAACTTATTCGGGATCGATCGGGAGAGTGGGGCGCTGGTCGTGACCGACCGGGTGCGGGTGGGGCAGACCGTGCAGTTCCAGCTCCGCGACGCGGATACCGCCGCCGACGACTTGCGCGAGTTGCTTCGTGCCGACCGGGCGGCCAACGGCCCGGCAGGCGGGGCGCTGCTGTTCACGTGCAACGGCCGTGGAATGCGGATGTTCCAGCGGCCCGACCACGACGCCACTGTAATCGCCGACGAGATTGGGCCGGTCCCGACCGCCGGGTTCTTCGCGGCCGGCGAACTGGGGCCAGTCGGCGGGACCAACTTCATTCACGGATTCACCGCGTCGGTGGTGCTCTTCGACGAACAGCCGGCGTAAGCTGGCTGGTATCTGCCGTCGTCACCAGCCGGCTTACGCC
>DATLIF010000040.1:0-3400 GCA_035539575.1 Fimbriiglobus sp.
ACCGGAGGTCTTCTTGGACTTCGTTCCTCCGGTCGCTGACGCTCCCGGCTCGCCAGATCGCTACCCCGCACACCGCCATCAGCCCAACGAGTATCGCGAACCCGACCGCCCACGCCGTCCGCTGCTCGCCGAGCGACAGCCACGGCTCCACCAGGAACGGGTAGCCCAGCAACCCGAGCAGGCTGCCCGCGTTGCTGGCCGCGTACAGGAAGTACGGGTCCGCCGCCGAGCGGTGTCCGGTGGTGGCGAACCAGCGCTGCAACAGCGGCGCGGTCGCGGACAGCACCAGGAACGGCACCCCCACCAGCGCCGCCAGGAACGCCGCCAGTCCGAAGACCGGGTAATCGCTGTCCGCCGGCACCCACTCCGGGTCCGGTCGCAACAGCACCACCGCCGCGATCGCCAGCGCGGCAACCGCGAGGTGCAGCCCGACCTGTCGCCGCGGCGGCGCGGCCGTTAGCCGGTGGGCGTACAGGTAGCCGAGAAGCAGCGCCGCCTGGAAGAACACCAGGCAGGTGTTCCACACCGCGGGCGTGCCTCCGGCCAGCGGCAGCAGCACCTTGCCCGCCATCGGCTGGACGACGAACAACAGCGCCGCGGACACGAACAGCGTCAGCGCAAAGAGTGCCGGGAGCAAAGCAGAACTCACCACAAAGACACAAAGGGCACAAAGAAGAGCAATATAGAGTTTGAATCCTACTCAATCTTCCTCCTCTTTGTGCCCTTTGTGTCTTTGTGGTGAATCTTCTTCGCCGAACAGGTTGAGCTGTCGTCCCCCCGGCCGGCGGAACGCGGCGGTGCTCAGCGGCGGGAGCGGCTCTATCATCCTGGCCTTCTGCTTCGCCGCCCGGAACAGCTCCCGGAACGCCCCCGCCCACGGCCCGTCGGCGCTCATCCGCTTGCCGAAGGTCGAGTCGTTCAGCTTGCCGTCGCGCAACTCGCGGATGCGGCCGAGGATCTTCGCCTTGCGCTCCGGGAGGTGCTGGTCGAGCCACCCGGCGAAGACGTCCTTGACCGCGAACGGCAGCCGCAGGATCACGAACGCGGCCGTCCGCGCCCCGTGGTCCGCGGCGGCCCGCAGCACGTCCGCGGCTTCGTGGTCGTTCAGCCCGGGGATCACCGGCGCGAACATCACCCCGCACGGCACCCCGGCGTCGGTCAGTTCGCGGATCGCCCGCAGCCGGGCGTGCGGCGCCGCGGCCCGCGGCTCCATCGACCGCACCAGGTCGGCGTCCAGCGTCGTGATCGAGAGGAACACCGCCGCGGCCTGGTGCCTGGCGAGTTCGCCCAGGATGTCCTTGTCCCGGGCGACGAGGGCGCTCTTGGTGACGATGCCGACGGGGTTGCGGAACTCGGCGAACACCTCCATGCACCGGCGGGTGATCTTCGCCCGCCGCTCGATCGGCTGGTAGGCGTCGGTGACGCCGGAGACGCCGACCGGCTGCGGCTCCCACTTCGGCGAGATCAGCGCTTTGCGCAGCAGCCGCGGGGCGTCCTCCTTGACCATGATGCGTGTCTCGAAGTCCAGCCCCGCGGAGAAGCTCAGGTACTCGTGTGTCGGCCTGGCAAAGCAATAACTGCATCCATGCTCGCATCCGCGGTACGGGTTGAAGTGGTATCGAAACGGGATGTCCGGCGAGTCGTTCTCGGCGAGGGCGCTCTTGGAGGTGTCGTGGAAGAACAGCGTCCGCGGAGCCGGGTCCTGGGACGGGTCGTAGTCCGGGAACGGCTCGCGGTACAACGGGATGAACCGGTTGGCCGGGTTGTCGGCAGCGCCGCGGCCCTTGGGTGTGATAGTTGACATATGAACAGTATACAGTTTGTGACCCGGTAGGGGATCATAAATCCCCAGCCCGGAGCGCGAGTGACGGGCGTTAGCTCGTCCGTCGCTCGTGCTCCGGGCTGGGAAAGACCGTGCTACGCCGTTGAGACAAACCGTAAACGCGGAGTCCGGCTGTGAGGAAGCGGTGGGCTGTCATTCTGGGCTGGGCATGGCCCTTCATCGTGGCGGCCGGTGGGGTCGCCGTGGTCGCCACAGGACACCGCCTGACCGGCGATCAGGCTATGGTGCTTCTGTTCGGTAGCCTCCTCGGCGCCCCGGTCATACCCCAGACAGTGTGGGGCTGGTTGCCGACACGGTGGCCCGAGGGGTGGCGGTTCCTGGCGGCCATATTGCTGACTGGTCCGATCTTGGTCGCCGAAGTGTATCTGGCGATCATCCTGTTTGTTGTCGGGACGAACTGGACCGGTTACGGGTGGGTCGAATAGACGGTGCCGCTCCCTACCGGTCGCGGCTCCATGCGCCGTTCCGAAACTCGATCTACCCGGCTGCCGCCCGTGTCATCTCCACCGCCACCTCCGCCCCGAGCCGGGCGTTGGACACGATGAGCGCCTTGTTCGCGGCCAGCGTCTTGCCGTCGGTCAGCTCCGCCAGCCGCGCCAGCAGGAACGGCGTCACCTCGGCCCCGCTGATGCCCTTCGTCGCGGCCTCGGCCTCGGCCAGTTGCATCGACGACTCGAACACCTCCGCCGACACCGCCAGCTTCTCGTCCACCGGCTGCACCAGGATCGCCCCGCGGCCGCCCATGCGGACGTGCGCGTCGTACACCCGCGCCGCCTCGGCCGGCGACTCCACCCGCGCCGACACCGGGCCGCCGCTGCCGCGCACGCAGAACGCCGGGAACTCGTTCGTCCGGTAGCCCAGCACCGGCACCCCGAACGACTCCAGCAACTCCAGCGTCTGCGGCAGGTCGAGAATGCTCTTGGCCCCGGCGCAGATCACCAGCACCGGCGTCCGCGACAACTCCATCAGGTCCGCCGAGATGTCCAGCGGCTGGCTCGGCTGCTGCCGGTGCGCCCCGCCGATGCCGCCGGTGGCGAACACCCGCACGCCGGCCGCCCGCGCCAGCACCATCGTCGCGGAGACGGTCGTGGCCGCGGTCCGGCCCAGCCCGACCGCGGCGCCGAGATCGCGGCGGCTAGCCTTGAACACGCCGCTGGCGCGCGCGAACTCCTCCAACTCGCTGGCGTTGAGCCCCAGCGTCGGCCGGCCTCGGACCACGGCGACTGTCGCCGGGATCGCGCCGGCCTCGCGGACCGCGGCCTCGGCCTGTTTCGCCGTCTCCAGGTTCGCCGGCCACGGCAGGCCGTGCGAGATGAGCGTCGATTCCATCGCGACGACCGGGTGGCCGTCGGCCAGCGCGTCGGCCGTCTCGGTGTGGACGTAAAGCCAGTCGGGGTGCATGGTCGGGGCCTCCACCGGGTGCGGTCAATTACACTTTAACCGTTCGGCGACGGTTGCGCCACTCCTGGGGTGGTGAGGTGGTGGGGTGGTGAGATGGTGAGGTGGTGAGGTGGTGAAAGACGATCAAACACCACCCCACCACCCCACCACTCCACC
>DATLIF010000041.1:0-8337 GCA_035539575.1 Fimbriiglobus sp.
CTTCGATCCCGCCCGCCGGCGAGACTGTGCTGCGATCCCGCAAGCGGTAAAATGCCCCCGCAGCATACTATCCGCAATCCGACCCCCGTTCCCAACCGAGGTCAGACTGAACACGATGCCGCAACCGGAGTGGGAGAACCCGGACGGGCCGGACCTCCCCGTCGTGCTGGTGGCGGGGGCGTCGGGGTACGTCGGCGGGCGGCTCGTCCCGCCGCTCGAACGTCAGCCGGTGGTCCTCCGGTGTCTGGCCCGCAACCCGGACAAGTTGCGGCCCCTCGTCGGCACGTCCACGCAGGTCGTCCGGGGCGACGTTCTCGACGCCCCGTCGCTGGACGAGGCGCTGCACGGGGTCCACACGGCCTACTACCTCGTCCACCTGATGTCCGGCTCGAAGGACTTCGAGACGGAGGACCGCCGGGCGGCGACCAACTTCGCCCAGGCGGCAAAGCAGGCCCGGGTGCGTCGGATCATCTACCTGGGCGGGCTGGGCGACGACGCCGACCCGAAGCTCTCGCCGCACCTGCGGAGCCGCCACGAGGTCGGCAGGATTCTGCGGGCGTCCGGGGTGGACACCATCGAGTTCCGGGCGTCGTTGGTGATCGGCACCGGCAGCCTGTCCTTCGACCTGGTGAAGTCGCTGACCGACCGGCTCCCGGTCATGCTCTGCCCCCGGTGGCTCACGACGCCCACCCAGCCGGTCGCCGTGGACGACGTGCTGGCCTACCTGCTGGCGGCGAAAGTCCTGCCGCCGGGCGGGAGCCGCACCTTCGAGATCGGGTGCCCGGACGTGACCACCTACGGTGGCATGATCCGGGAGTACGCCCGGCAGACGGGGCTGCGGCGGTGGCTGATCTCGGTACCGGTGCTGACGCCGTACCTGTCGAGCCTGTGGCTGGCCCTGGTCACGCCCGCCGCCTTCGAGGTCGGGCGGCACTTGATCGAGGGGCTGAAGAACCCCACCGTGGTCCGGGACACGACCGCCCTGGACGTGTTCCCGATCAGGCCGATGGGGATTCGGGAGGCGATCCAGAGGGCGCTTGCCAGCACGCCGACCTGACGAGCCGGTCGAGGGCCGCCAGCGGGTCGCCCCTCGTCGTCACCCGTTCATCACCGTGATCGACACCTGGATCGCCGTGGCGAGCGACACCCACACGAAGTACGGCCCCCGGGCGACGGCGACCCATTTGTGGTGCGGCCAGACGGCGACCACGCACCAGACGATGGCGGCCCACACGATCACGACGTCCGCCGCCGCCAGCGGGACGCTCCGCAGCCCGGCGAAGGTCGGCATGATCAGGAGGTTCGCCACGAGGTTGACGGCGAACGGCAGCACCACCCGCACCGGCACTCGGCGGCGGAACGCCGGCACGAACACGAACCCGGAGCTGGCGACGGTGACCGGGTCGAGGATCATTCAGATCAGGCTGATTGTGGACGGGGCGGGCGTCCACGAGGGCTTCGCCAGTGAGTCGTACCATTCGATCCGGGTCATCGGGGTTCCTTCTGTTTCACACGCCGGCCGTCGTCAGCCGCTCCTCGGTCATGGCAACTCTCGATGATGAGGGGGCCGCCGCCCGCTTCCGCAGGTACGCCTTGGCCGAGTCCGCCATCGTTACCAGGGCCGCGCCCATCATGATGGCGTCCTTCACGACCAGCCGCCCGGCCCCGCTCAGGTACGGGAACCCGTGATGGGCGTCCCCCAGCGGCGGCACCCAGCACTCCGGGGTCGTGACCAGGAACGAGAGGGTGACCAACGACATCACGAACACCAGGAAGCTGCCGACCGCCGCCACCTGCGGCAGCCACGGGTGCAGACCGAGCATGACCCCGTACAGGACGAGCACCGCCCCCAGCCCGTAGGCGAACTCGTAGGTCCGGTTCGCCTCGTGCCAGGAGCGGTTCTCCGGGACGAGTGCGCCTTCGGGGTTCTTGTGCGCCTTGTAGCCGCCGGGATCGGCGTAGAAGAAGTTCATGGCCGGGCTGTTGGCGACGAACGGGACGATCCCGTCCGCCTCGTACCGGAACGCCTTCAGCCCGCCGATCCAGACCAGCACGACGATCAAACCCACCCTGGTCACGGCCACGCCCACCTTGTCCATCCGGGACGCCAGTTCCATCAGCTTCAGCACGGCCATGTTCGCCTCCACTTGAGTTCAGGTCGGCGGGCAGTCGGTATCCCGCCGCCTTGACTCAAGTATCGGAAGCCGCCGCCAGGCGCAGAATGGGCGCTTTGCCCGAAGGCATGGACAGATTGCTCCCGCCCCGGATGGCCGTCTCGAACTCCCGGAAGAAGGTCGGGGAGTGGCCGGTCGCCTTCTTGAACAGGCGGCTGAAGTACAACTCGTCGCCGAACCCGACCTCCCGTGCGACCTCCTTGACCGGCTTCAGCGTGTGGAGGAGTTGCCACTTGGCGTGGACGAGGATGCGGTTACGGATCAGATCGGTCGGCGTGGTTCCAAGATGCTCCCGGACGATCCTGCCGAGTGTCTTCGGCGCGACGTGCAACCGCTTGGCATAGTCGGCGGGTGAGTGCAATGTGCGGTAGTTCTGTTCGATCAGATCACGCAATTCCTTCAAGACTGGATGCCGAAGGTCGATCCCCGGCCCGCACGCACCGGTCTTGGGCGCCTTGAGCCTCGTGGCGAGGACCAGCAGCACCTTCAAATGAGCCAACATGACTTCGCTGTAGGCGAGGTCGCGCCCCTCGTGTTCCCTGCGGATGCGGTCGATGAGGTCCGACACGTCCGCCTTCGCCCGCCCGTCCAGCCCGACCACGGGGACGCCGTAGGGGTCGTTGAACAGGACGCCGCTGCACCCGACCTCGGCGTGGAACGTCTCGACGCACAGGAAGTTGGCGTGGAACTGGACGACCTCCCCCTGGACCGAGGCGTCAGGGGCGAACCGGACGTGCTGGTACGGGACGAAGAACAGCAGCGAGTCGGGGCCGAACGGGAACTGTGAAGCGTCGGCCCAGAACGTCCCGGCCCCGGATTCGATCAGGTACACGGAGAAGTAGTTTGTACGGGCCGGCTCGAACGCCGGGCCGTCGAACCGTAGTCGCTCGGTGCGGATCGCCTGTCCGCCGCTGCGGGGGTCGTACAGGTCTTCGGTGCGGTTACGCTCGCCCATCGTCTCGCCAGTTTACCACGGCGGAGTAGTCCGGCCGACGCCGGGCCGGCGGCGACGAAGCCGTGGGGGTAGAATCGTGCGAAGGGAGGGCGGGTCGTGGCAAACCCCAGCAAGCGTGCGCCGGAGAATGTCCCCGGCGACTTCTTCGTGGACTCGACCTGTATCGACTGCGACACCTGCCGCCAGATCGCCCCGCAGGTGTTCGGCGAGGCCCCCGGCACGTCCTTCGTGAAGGCCCAGCCGGCCGCCGGGGCCGACCGGCGGGTGGCCCTCCAGGCGCTCCTGGCCTGCCCTACCGGGTCCATCGGCTGCCTCGGCGGCGACGACGTGAAGGCCGTCATGGACGACTTCCCGATCCCCGTCGAGGGGCCGGTGTATTACTGCGGGTACAACTCTCCGAAGTCGTATGGCGGCAACAGCTACCTGGTTCACCACCCGGCGGGCAACTGGCTGATCGACGCCCCGAAGTTCGTCGCCCCGATCGTCCGGCGGCTGGCGGCGCTGGGCGGGGTGGCCCACATCTTCCTGACGCACCGGGACGACGTGGCCGACGCCGAGCGGTACGCCGCCCACTTCCGGGCTCGCCGCATCATCCACCGGGCCGAGTTGTCGGCCCAGCCCGGGGCGGAGGTCGTGCTGGACGGGGACGGGCCGTGGGCGTTGGCCCCCGGCTTCCTCGCCGTCCCGACGCCCGGCCACACCGAGGGCCACTGCGCCCTGCTGGTCGGGGACCGCTTCCTCTTTACCGGCGACCACCTGGATTGGGACCGAGGCGAACAGCGCCTTGCGGCTTCCGAGGACTACTGCTGGTACTCCTGGCCGCAGCAGGCCGAGTCGGTGCGGCGGCTGGCCGATTACCGCTTCGAGTGGGTCTTGCCCGGCCACGGCCGGCGGGTGCATTTGCCTGCGGACGAGATGCGGGCCGAAGTCCTGCGGCTGGCCGACGAGATGCGGAGCGGGGGGCGCTGAACGGCGTCAGCCGGTCGGTTCGTACTTCTCCTTGTGCAGCTTCTTCCGGCGGACGTATTCCGGGTGCTGCCGGGCGGCGACGTACCGCTCGTAGAAGACCGCCGCCGCTGCCGCCTTCTCGGCGTCCTCCGTCCTGGGCAACTCTTCCCCGGTCGTCGTGTCGTACTTCCGCCCGCCCGTGTGGTTGGCGTACCGCCTCGCCCTGGTCCACCCCATCTGGAGGAACTTCCGGGCCATATCAGCGCCAGGGAAGTCCTCGGCCTTCAGGTACGCCAGGAACATCCGGTAAATCTTGGCCGACGACTTCCTCGCCTCTACGACCGACTTGAACCGCCAGTGCGGGAGGATTTCGCCCTTGTACGGCTCGACCAGCAGCACGCCCTGCTCGCCTTTGCCAACCCGGTAAAGGTCCGGTCGCCGGCGAAAGTCGAGACTCTCGAAGTCCAGGGTGTAGTCGAACGCCGCTTGTATCGTTGGGCGGCGTTCGGCTGGATTCCTTCTCGCCGGCACAACTCGCTCCGATCGCTTACGCCCCGCCCGACCGCTTCAGGTCGGCCAACAGCCCCTCAACGGCCTTCGGTTCTGGCGGCTTCACGAGATGGTGGTTGAAACCGGCTTCCGCCGTCCGGCGGCGATCTTCCTGTTGGCCCCAGCCCGTCAGCGCCGCCAGCACGACATTCTCTTGGCCCGGCTGCCGGCGTATGCGCCGTGCGACCTCGTAACCGTCCATCCCCGGCATTCCGAGGTCGAGAAAGACGACGTGGGGGCGGTACGACGCCGCCAACGCCAGTGCCGCCGGCCCGTCGTGGGCGACCTTTACCTCGTGGCCCTGCAACTGGAGGAGCATGGCAAGGCTCACGGCGGCGTCCCGGTTGTCATCGACCACGAGCAGCCGGTGGCCGGACGCCCGGACCGGCTCGATTTGCGGCGGACTAATCCCGCCCTCGCCGGACTTCCGATGCGCCGTGGAAAGGAGGGGCAGGCGGACGACGAACTCGCACCCTCGGCCCAGCCCCTCGCTGCGGGCCTCGACCGTCCCGCCGTGCATCTCCACGAGGTTCTTCACGAGCGTCAGCCCGATGCCCAGCCCGCCCTGGGAGCGTGTGGCGGCGTAATCGACCTGCATGAACAGATCGAAGACGTGCGGCAACACGTCCGGCGCTATCCCGATCCCGTTGTCCCGCACCCGCAAAACCGCCCGACCGCTCTCCTGCTCGGCAGTGAGCCAGATGCGTCCGTTTGCCTCCGTGTACTTGGCGGCGTTGGTGAGGAGGTTGCCCACGACCTGCGCCAGCCGCACCGGGTCGGCGTCGAGGAGCAGCGATTCGGGCGGGACGGAGAGGTCGAGGCGGTGGCCCCGGACCTGGATGAGCGGCTGGGCCGTCTCGACCGCCCGGGCGACTACAGTGGCGAGTTCGACCGGCCCCCTGCGGAGTTCGATCTTCCCCCGCATGACCCGTGACACGTCCAGCAGGTCGTCCACCAGCCGGACGAGTTGGTGGACCTGCCGCTCCATCATGTCCCTGCTCTGCCGGACCATCGCCGCATCGACCCGTGGCATCTTCAACAACTGGAGCGAGTTGCTGATCGGGGCCAGCGGGTTGCGGAGTTCGTGGGCCAACGTCGCCAGGAACTCGTCCTTGCGGCGGTCGGCGTCCCGCAGCGCCTCGTTCGCACGGGCCAGTTGCTCGGTGCGCTCCCCGACCCGACGCTCAAGCTCGTCGTGGGCCTGACGCAGCGCCGCCTCGGCCTGCTTGCGGGCCGTGACGTCCTGCATCGAAACGACGGCCCCCAGCTTCTCGCCCTGGGCGTCGTAAAACGCCTGCCCGCTGTTCAGCACGATCCTGGGCGGCGTGCCGGCGGGGGCGATGACCATCTCGGCATCCCGCACCCGCTCCCCCCGGAGCGCACGGTAGAGCGGCACGTCTTCCCTTACCATCGGCGTCTGGCCGTCCGGCCGGTAGAGGCAGTAGCGTTCGGCCCATCGTTCAGACGGGATCGACTCCTCCGGCAGGCCGTGCAACTCACGGGTGACGCCGTTGAACAGGGTCAGAACTCCTTCCGCATCACAGGCGACGACGCCGGTTTGGACGTTCTCCAGCAGGGCCTTCAGGAACTCGTTAGCCCGCACCAGTTCGGCGGTGCGGGCGGCGACCCGCCCCTCCAACTCCCGGTGGACGACGAGCAGCGCCTCCTCGGCCCGCTTGCGGGCGGTGATGTCGTCGTGAACCAGCACGACCTCCCGGATCCTCCCGGCGGCGTCCTTGAGGGGGTAGACGACTGCCGCCACCCAGCGCCGGGGGTCGTCGTGGTTGGTCCGGTCGGGGATGGTCTCGTTCGGGTCGTACTGGATGGCCGGGACGTGGGCCGATTCCCCGGCGAAGGCCCGGCGGATGAAGTCGAGGACGCCCTTGGCCTCAAGCTGTCGGTCTTCGAGGACGTTGTAGTCGGCGACCTGCTCCAGGGTGAGACCCCACAACTCCTCCCAGGCCCGGTTCACCCGCACGGTGCGGCCGTCCGGGGATAACACCTGGATACTGAACGGGGCCTGCTCCATCAGGCTGCGGAACCGTTCCTCGCTGTGCCGCACGTCCTCCTCGGCCCGCCTCTGGTCGGTGATGTCAATCGCCATCCCGCCGACGAAGGCGACGTTCCCGTCCGGCCCCTGGACGGGGAACTTGGTGACGAGCGAAAAGTGGAGCGTGCCGTCCTCGTGTTCCAGCGTCTCGACCACCTGGATCCCGCTCCCGCTCGCCACCGCCTGCCGGTCGTTGTGGCTGAACCGGGCGGCGACCTCCGGTGGGAATACCTCGTCGTCGGTCCTGCCGTAGAGGTCCGCCCGTGGCGTGCGGAACGCTTTCTCGGCCGCTTCGTTGACGTAGACGTAGCGGCCCCGGGTGTCCTTGGTCCACGCCAGACCGGGCAAGTGCTGCATGAACCGGGCGAACCGCTGCTCGCTCTGCCGCAAGGCTTCTTCCGCCCGCTTGCGCTCGGTCACGTCCGCGATGACCGCAACCAATCCCACCACCCGCCCGGCCGCGTCGTACTCCGGGGCGTAGGCGCACCGCATGACGCGCGGCCCGACCTTCTCATACGGGATTTCGGTCTCGAACTCGACGTGCCTCCCGGCCAGCGCCGCCTCAATATGCTCCTGCAAGGTCGCATACGCCCGCCGCCCGATCACGTCGGCGATGTGCCGGCCGATCATGTCTTGCGTCGTCAGGCCGAGCCAGTCGGCGAACCGCTTGTTGACGTACCGGTAGCGGGCGTCCTGGTCGAAGTGGACCAGGAACACCGGGGCGTGACCCGTCACCAGTTGGAGTTGCTGCTCCCGCTCCCGGATCGCCCGCTCCGTGCGGCGCTGCTCGGTCACGTCCCGAAAGATCAGCACCACGCCGATCATCTTGCCCGCCGAGTCTCGGATCGGGGCGGCGCTGTCGTCAACGGGCCGCTCCATCCCATCCTTGGCAATCAGGACCGTGTGGTTCCCAAGGCCGACCACGGACCCATCCCGCAGCACCTTCTTCACCGGGTTCTCGACCGGCTGCCGGGTCTGCTCGTGGAGGATGACGAACACCACTTCCAGCGGTCGCCCCTGGGCCTCTTCCTGGGTCCAACCCGTCAACTCCTGGGCCACGCCGTTCAGGAACGTGACGTTGCCCCGGGTGTCCGTGGCGATCACCGCATCGCCAACGCTGGCCAGCGTCACCCGGAACCACTCTTGCTGCTCACGAACCTTTTCTTCGGCCCGCCGCCGCTGGAGGACGATTGCCGTCTGGTTGGCCCCGACCCCAAGCAGCAGCCGGTCCTGCTCGGTCGGGAAGTCGGCCCGCCGGGAGCCGGTGACGAGAACGCCGAGGTCGTCGCCGACGCCGAACCGGGTGACGGCGGCGTTCAGTGGCCCGGCCCCGAACGGGTCGGGAATGACGGCGGGCGGTTCGGTGCGGTCGGCCTGCAAGAGCGGGGCCAATGCCACAATGATCGCTTCGTCGTCGCCTCCGGCTTCGGAGCGGTGCTTGCTGCGGACGACTTCGATTGGGCGTTCGCCCCTCGGCCCCGCCAGCCGGATGTAGATCAGGTCGAGGGAGAGGGTGTGGTGCAGCACGTCGGCCAGACTGCGGGCGATCCCCTTCGGGTCGAGGCCGGTCCAGACGGCGGGCAGGGTCGAGAGGGCGACCAAATCCCGCATCGTCCGCCGCAGGCGGCGGTTCTCTTCGATGGCGTTTTCTACCGGGTCCA
>DATLIF010000042.1:0-3144 GCA_035539575.1 Fimbriiglobus sp.
CCCTGCCGACACACCACCGACAACTCTTCCGGCGTGCGGGTGACGCTGAACACGTTGCCCTCCGTCGCCCAGGCCGGGATTGCGGAGCCGGGCGGCAGCTTGCAGACGGCGAACCGTCCCACGACTTCGAGCAGCGTGAGCGGCGGGGTGGCGAGGCCGAGCGGTCCCGGCACGGCGATGAACGCCTCGCCCGCACGCACGGTGATCGGCTCCTGCAAGTCCACCCAGCCGCCGTCGCCCACGCCCGCAGTCGCCAGCAGGCCCAGCCGCTCGCCGCTGTCGGGGTCGATCTTGTGGACCGCCACCCGCCGCCCGGCTTCGACGCCCTCCAGGTGGAAGCGGGGGATGATCCGGTCGTCGGCGAACCGGAAGGTGAAATGCGGTTCTTCGTACAGCGGCAGCATGTTGGTGGCGGGCCTTTCCCAAATCACCCCGACGGTCAACGGTCCTCACGCCGCTCATCCGGCACGCCCTCGTCGGCGTTGTTCTTCGGGCGGTAGCCGTCGCAGCGAACGACCGGCTGGGGCGGGTACTTCGGGTAGGCGGCGTCCGTGAACGACAACTCGCACAGCAAGAACGTGGACCTCGCCGTGTGGATTTCCCGGACGTTCCCGCAGGTTTCGCACAGGCTCGGTATCATCGTTCAGCTACCCGTTTCCGTTCGAGCCGCCATGTTCCGTTTGCGCTCCGCCGTGTACTTCCACCACGGCCTTTTCGGCGCTCCCTCCATGTACCGGACGGCGGCGATGAACGTGTCGAGTACACACGGGTCGTGCCGCTGGCCGGTGATCCGGCACAGATCGTCGTACAGCGCATACGGGTCACGTCCGGGCAACCCGGCGGGCGACGTGATCCCCAACTGCCGGAGGTCGGCGGCGACGGCGGGGCCGACGTTCGGGATGTCCTCCAGGCGGGCGACCTCCCGGACCTTCTTCGACGGTTTCTTCTTCTGCCGGGCCATCGCCAGTTTCTCCCGCCGGTCCATCGCCTTGATCGCCGCCTCCCGCTTCAGCGCCGTACTCTGGTCCGGCTGGGCTTCCTGGTAGACCAGTACGACCGGCAGGCGGCTGCGAGTGTACCTCGATGCGGTCCCGTTGTTGTGCTGCTGGCAGCGCCGGGCCACGTCCTTGGCGATCCCGGTGTACAGCGAGCCGTCAGCGCACCGCACCATGTACACGAACCACTGGCCCCCGGACGGTCGGGCCTCCGGCTTGCGGGCCTTTCTCGGCATCGGGGTAAAATACCCGGTGTCCGTCCGGCAGGCTGCGCCGCCCGCTCGTGGAGGATGCAATGACGACCTACACGCACATCCTCGACCTCGCCAAAGAAGCCGAGCCGCCAGCGGACGGCATCCTCAGCCGCACCGTGTTCCAGGACGACCGGATCAAGGCGGTGGTGTTCGGGTTCGGCCAGGGCGAGGAACTCTCCGAACACACAGCGGCGAAACCGGCCATGCTGTTCTTCGTGAAGGGCGAGGCGAGCGTCGGCCTGGGCGACGACGTGCAGGAGGCTCAGGCCGGAACCTGGGTCCACATGCCAGCGGGCCTGAAGCACTCGATCAAGGCGAAGACCCCGGTGGTCATGCTGCTGGTGCTGCTGAAGTGAGTGTGCCGAAGCAAAGCGAAACGAGGGCATCGGGTATGGAAATCGAGATCATCGAGTCTCCGATCCGGTTCGACCTGTACGGCGTCGGCGGCGTGGTCGAGGGCGAGCGGTACGGCGAAGTCGGACTTCGCCTGATGAACGAGATGTGGCAAGCGGTGAAGGGGGCCAAGATTCCGACGACCGGAATCAATCATTGGGTTTACCTGCCCGACGACCGGATGTTCGTCGGCGTCGAACTCCGCAGCCCGCACCAGGGGCCGATGCCCGATCCGCTGGAGCCGCTGGAATTCGAGTTGCAGCGGTACATGAAGCACGTCCACGTCGGGCCGTATCAAGAGTTGCCGCAGAAGTGGAAGGACTTGAAGGCCGAGCTTGTGGCCCGTGGGGAGGTCATCGGTTCGCCGTCGCTGGAAGTGTACGGCCACCACTGCGACGACCCGGCGAAGTTGGAGACGATGATCCTGATCGGCCTCCGGGCGAACTCGGCGTAATCGTTTAGGAGGCCGACAGGCAGTTCGAGAAGTGCTTCCGCAACTCCGGCTGCCATCGACGGCATGAACGGGGACCGCTACCTTTCGAGAGGGAAAACACGACTGCCCGGCCATCCAGCCGGGCCGATCACTTCTCGTCTCCGTGTTCGGTGGTGCGGACGGCCCGGAGCATCGCCGCCGCCGAGTCCCGCCCGAACCGCTTCTGCAACCGGCGGACGACCGGGTAGCCGAGCCGGGTCAGGACGTGGTTCGGGCGGGAGAAGGCCAGGATGTCGTACCACACGGCGTCGTCGCCCCGGTCCCACTCGACCAGGAACCGCTCCTCGCCGCTCTCGACGTGGCCCGGCAGCGTGCCGTAGGCGAACCCGAACCTCGACACCGGCCCCGCCTCGTCCACGGCGTACACGACCCGGCAGGCGTTCAGCCACCAGACGCCGACCGCCCGCCCCATCACCGCCACGACCTCGCCGAGTTGAATGGGCGTGTCCGGGGGCCACGCCTCGACCCAGCCGAGGCGGAACTGCCCCCACCGCCTCAACGCACCAACAGCCGACCGGAACACCGGCTCGCCCTCGCCCAGCTTGATGCGGGTGCGGTCCACGGCGTACCCGGCGGGCGGCGATTCGGCGGTTGCGCCCACCGCCCCGTAGGTGAAGGGCAACGCCCGTTGCCCCGCCAGGAAGCACCGCAAGGCGTCGGCGGACGGCTTTCGCAACGACAACATCCCCACATTCGACCCCGCCAGCAGCCGAGCCTGTGCTGCGATTTCACGAACGGTAAAATGACCCCGCAGCATACTATCCGCAAAGCAGCCCCGCTCCCAACCGAGGTCACACCGACACGATGCCGCCACCGGAGCCGGAACGTGCTGATCCCCCCGTCGTGCTGCTGACGGGCGCTTCCGGGTACGTCGGCGGGCGGCTGCTCCCGCTGCTCGAATGCCAGCCCGTCACCTTGCGGTGTCTGGCCCGGAAACCGGACAAGCTGCGGCCACTCGTCAAAGAAACCACGCAGGTCGTGACGGGCGACGTTCTCGACCCGTCGTCGC